>CAZHBL010000378.1:0-5713 GCA_964530105.1 uncultured Pirellulales bacterium
TAACGAAATAGATTAATTGTAATAAAGTTTCAACAATTGGAAGGAAAGGATTATGAAACGATTAGCAACACGAGAAATTGTTCTCCCGAATGTTAAATTACGAGTAGCAGCTATACTTAAATCAATTTTGGGATTGGGATTTATTATTTTGATTTATATCTGCATAAGTGGAATTCATATCAATGATTTTGATATAAAAGATACATATATCGCTCCAATCTTCGGCCTCGATTTTGCGGTAGATCGAATTATACAGCCGAATATAGTAATGCACACTTTAAGAAATTATAATACTGATACTTTTTCCGATTCAATTGATAATTTATCGGCCTGGTATCAGAGGTGTGAGGCAAAAAAGTTAATAAAAAACAGACAATTTACATTCAAAAAAATTGTTTTGGAAGATGAATATAAAACGGGAAAACTATTCTTTATAATGAACATACATTTTGTGCCAAGGGTAATAGCAAATAATACCTTCGACAGTACAGCCCAAACCGATATAAACTATATGATGTTAGAAAATTCGCTCTCCGAATTTAAAGTGTATGGACGAGATTGCAAAAGCTGGAATCATAATTTTATCAAGCAAGGGAGTAAATAATGCGTGTCGGGATCGCAGCAGATCACGGTGGTTTTGAGCTTAAGGAACAAATAATAAGGAAGCTTCGCGACTCCGGTTTCGAGATTGAGGATTATGGCGCCCACCGCCCAACTCCCGGAGACGACTATCCTGACTTCGTAATTCCGCTGGCTAAGGACGTTGCTGTTAAAAAGGTAGAACGAGGGATAGTGATATGCGGTAGCGGTATAGGTGCCTGCATAGCGGCCAATAAAATACCGCAGGTACGGGCCGGCACGGTTCACGACGGCTACTCAGCTCGTCAGGGAGTGGAAGACGACGATATGAACGTGATATGTCTGGGCGGCCGTGTCATTGGTCCGGCCCTGGCCTGGCATCTTGTCCAGATTTTTTTATCCGCCCGGTTCAGCGGGATAGAGCGCCACAAACGCCGCCTAGCTAAAGTGACGGCAGAGGAAACAAGACAATGAAAACTACAGAGGCAAAAACAAGTATTGAAAAGCCTGAAAGCTTCGGGAGATGAAACTTATGATAAATTATGGATTCACAAAGGAACTCAACATTCCTTTCTATGATGTAATAGAGATGGTCACAGCGAGATTGGCGGAAGAAGGTTTTGGAATCCTGACAAAAATTGACGTCAGAGAAAAGTTCAGGGAAAAGCTGGGCATTGAGTTTGCAAAGTATGTGATCCTGGGTGCTTGTAATCCGGCAAGTGCCCACAGCGCAATACTCGCCGAGCCGGACATCGGATTAATGCTTCCCTGCAATGTGATTGTGTACGAACGGGATGACAAAACCATAATTTCGGCCATTAAACCAACGGTTGCAATGCAAATGATCGATAATAAAGGTCTGCAGGAAATCGCCACAGCTGTAGAGGCAAAGTTGGGTAGGATCATTAGCTCATTAGTATAGAAAAACAGTCATGGTTAAAAAGAAATATATGACTATATTGACCATAAACAGTGGTTCCTCCAGCCTGAAATTTGCTCTATACGATATGGGCCAACATGAAAAACTCATCCTGTCAGGTGCCATTGATGGAATTGGTTTTCACAGGGGTTGTTTTCATATTGAAGATAATCAAGGAAGCATTCTGATTAGTCAGTCTTTCAACATTTCGGATTATGATATTGCTGTTGTCCAGCTACTCAGATGGTTGAAAAAGCAAAACTATTTAAAATTTTTGGATGCCGTGGGTCACCGTTTAGTACACGGCGGTTCCAAATACTTTCAACCTTCTCTGGTCAGTTCCAAATTGATGGAAGAACTACATGATCTGACTCCAATTTCACCGGACCATCTGCCTCAAGAACTGAAAGTAATAAGAACGATCAGTCGATATCATCCAAACATTAAACAGATTGTTTGTTTCGACACAGCATTTCACCGAAATATGCCCGATTTAGCCCAATTATATGCTCTTCCCAAGTGGCTGAGAGATGAAGGTATTATGCGCTATGGTTTTCACGGCCTTTCTTATGAATATATCATCGACTATCTAAAAAAAGATGTTGGTAAGGATACTGCCAACGGCAGACTCATTATCGCTCACCTTGGAAATGGTGCAAGTATGGTCGCAACCAGTCGCGGCAAAAGCGTTGATACCACAATGGGATTTACACCCACAGGCGGTTTGATGATGAGTACTCGCTCCGGCGATTTGGACCCGGGTGTAATCCTCTATCTTCTGAGACAAAAGAATCTAAGCCCGTCAGAAGTCACAGACATAGTCAACAAACAGGCTGGACTGCTTGCTATCTCAAGAATAAGCCCGGATATGAAGCAACTGTTGGAAATGAAGAATAATGCTGATGCTGCTGAGGCTGTAAATCTGTTTTGTTACCAGGCGAAGAAGTTTTTAGGATCTCTCACTACTGTATTAGGTGGGCTCGACACTCTTATTTTTACCGGCGGTATAGGGGAGAACTCACCACCAATTCGCAAACGTATCTGTGAGAATATGGAATTATTCGGTATCCGTTTAGATACAAATCGTAACGGTGATAATGCTCAAATTATTTCTGAAGACAATAGCACTGCCACTGTCCGAGTAATAAAAACTAACGAACAATTAATGATCGCCAGACACACCAAGAATTGCCTTCTTAAAAAGAAATGAAAAGGAATATCATGAAAAGCGTATCAAAAGAGCTTCTGGAAAAAATTCATCGCTATTGGTGTGCCGCAAATTACCTGTCCGTCGGACAGATATATCTCCGTGATAATCCGCTTCTTCGCGAACCGTTAACCGCCGAACATATTAAGCCGCGGCTACTTGGTCACTGGGGGACCACGCCCGGACTCAACTTCATCTACGTTCACCTTAATCGTATTATCGCTGCACGGGATTTGAGCGTCATTTTTATTTGCGGACCCGGGCACGGCGGCCCGGCCATGGTGGCGAACACTTACCTGGAAGGAACCTACAGCGAACGGTATCCCGAGGTCACTCAAGATACATCGGGAATGAGGAAGCTGTTCAGGCAGTTCTCTTTCCCCGGGGGTGTGCCGAGTCACGCTGCTCCGGAAACGCCGGGCTCGATCAATGAAGGCGGTGAGCTTGGCTACTCACTTTCTCATGCGTTCGGCGCTGCCTTCGATAATCCCGATTTGATCATTGCGTGTGTTGTAGGCGATGGTGAAGCGGAAACGGGACCGCTCGCGACGGCTTGGCATTCGAACAAGTTTCTCAATCCGGTTAACGATGGGGCCGTATTGCCTATCCTTCATCTCAACGGCTACAAGATTGCCAACCCTACAATCCTTGGGCGCATAGACGAGGATGAGCTCAGAGATCTGTTTGCAGGCTACGGATACAAGCCGTATTTCGTCGAAGGCTCGGAACCCAAAGCGATGCACCAGTTGATGGCGGATACGCTCGATACGGTGATCTCGGAAATCAAGAAGATTCAAGAGGATGCTCGCGACACGGGGACAGCCAAGCGGCCCCGATGGCCGATGATTATCTTCAGATCGCCCAAAGGCTGGACCGGCCCCAAAAAAGTTGACGGGCTCAAGGTCGAAGATTTTTGGCGTGCGCATCAGGTTCCGGTGGCCGAAATGGCCACTAAGCCCAGCCATATTAAAATCCTCGCCAAGTGGATGAAAAGCTACAAAGCCGGGGAGCTTTTTGACGAGAACGGCTCATTGATTTCCGAACTGGCAGAACTGGCGCCCAAAGGGAATCGTCGAATGGGGGCTAATCCTCATGCCAATGGCGGCTTGCTTCTCAGACCTTTGACAATGCCTGATTTCAGAGATTATGCCATCGAAGTCTCCGAGCCGGGCAAGGTCATCGGAGAGGCGACAAAGGTGCTGGGGCAGTTTCTGCGAGACGTCGCCAAAATGAACGCCAAGTATCGTAATTTCCGGGTGTTTGGCCCGGATGAAACCGCATCGAACCGTCTAAGTGCTCTGTTCGAGACGACCGAGCGTCAATGGATGGCCAATATCCTGCCCGAGGACGAACACCTGGCGCCGGAAGGCAGGGTAATGGAGATTCTCAGCGAGCACACCTGCCAGGGATGGCTCGAAGGGTATCTGCTGACCGGACGGCATGGTTTCTTCTCCTGCTACGAAGCATTCATCCATATAATAGATTCCATGTTCAATCAGCACGCCAAGTGGCTGAAGACCTGCCGGGAGCTGCCTTGGCGTGAGTCTATAGCATCGCTCAATTACCTTCTGACCTCGCACGTCTGGCGTCAGGACCACAACGGTTTTAGCCACCAGGACCCTGGATTCATCGATCATGTGGTTAACAAGAAGGCAAACATCGTCCGAGTTTATTTTCCGCCGGATGTCAATACATTGCTGTCGGTGGCCGATCACTGCCTGCGCAGCCGGGATTACATAAACGTGATCGTCGCCGGTAAGCAACCCGAACCTCAGTGGCTGGATATGGATTCGGCGGTAAAGCACTGCACGGCCGGAATCGGTATATGGGAATGGGCGAGCAATGATAAGGGGACCGAACCCGATGTGGTCATGGCCTGTGCGGGAGACGTTCCGACAATCGAGATGCTGGCGGCTGTCGAGCTGTTGCATTATTACGCCCCTGATTTGAAGATACGGGTTGTCAACGTCGTTGACCTGATGACGCTCGAGCCCAAAGAAGAGCATCCGCACGGACTGTCGGAATACGAATTCGACACTCTTTTCACAACGGATAAACCCATCATCTTCGCCTATCATGGGTACCCGTTTCTGATTCATCGTTTGACCTATCGGCGGAAGAATCACAAGAATCTCCACGTCCGCGGCTATAAGGAAGAAGGTACCACGACCACACCCTTCGATATGCTGGTGAGAAATGATATGGATCGTTTTCATCTCGTCCATGATGTGATCGACCGGGTGCCAAAGCTCGGATACTTGGCGGCATACGTGAGCCAGGAGATGCGTGACAGGCTGATCGAACATAAGCAGTACATTATAAAACACGGCCAGGATATGCCGGAGATAGCCAACTGGAAATGGAACTCTGCATGATAGTAATGATAAACAAAGATTTAAGGCAGTAAAAATGACAACAAAAAAAGATGAAACGGATAACTCTGTGAAGAATGATAAAAGTAAGACTGTAGGCGATCTAATATCGGAATTAAAGGTATCACCCGAAAAGGGTCTTAGCGATTCCGAAGCCGAGAATCGGATAGGTACTTACGGCTACAACGAATTGACCGAAGAAAAGACCAATGCTGTTCTGAAGTTCTTCTCATATTTCTGGGGACCTATTCCATGGATGATCGAGGCGGCAGTAATACTTTCAGCAATCGTACGCCATTGGGCCGATTTCTGGATTATCCTGGTTTTGCTCTTAATGAACGCAGTCGTCGGCTTTTGGGAAGAATATCAGGCTGGAAATGCCATTGAAGCGCTAAAAAAGAAATTAGCGTTGAACGCTCGTGTGCAAAGAGACGGTGCCTGGAAAACAATCCCTTCTCGTGAACTCGTTCCCGGCGATATCATTCGCCTTCGTCTGGGGGAAATAATACCTGCCGATGCAAAACTTCTGGAAGGCGATCCAATAGAGGTCGATCAATCCACACTGACGGGAGAGTCGCTACCTGTCGAGCGTAAAAAAGAAGATAATGTCTATTCCGGCTCCATTGTAAATCAAGG
>CAZHBL010000379.1:0-5704 GCA_964530105.1 uncultured Pirellulales bacterium
TGATCAACGTTCTCAGGGCCTTTCGGGATATAAAGCGTCCACCGGTCCAGGTTGTCGTTAAACAGGCCCAGCAGGTCAATATAGCCGAGCAAATGAATCAAGGCGACCAGCAGGTCAATATCTCTAAGAATGGGCATAGCCAAAATGATTTAGACGGTTCTATATGAAACGGCTCGTCGAAGAAACATTCAGTATCACTGCCAAGCAGGCGGCCCAAGCCCTTCCAATAACTGTGGACCAGGGTATAGTTGAGTTCAAAATAGCCGATCGGTATGTGCAGCAGATATCGCTGGTCTCAACCCCGGGTAATGCCGGCGGCATCGTCCATTGGTTCCTGTGTCCAGGCTGGAGACACAGAGTGAGGAAACTGTACCTGCCCCTTGACGAAGCTGCTTTTCTGTGCAGGAAGTGCCATAGTTTAGGTTACGAGGCGCAGCAGAGTCGGCTTTTGAGGCGTAACCGGCATGCTGCAGATGGGTATGGATCAAGAAAGGCAAACATGCATTGAACCGGACAAAGCTCTCGTGTTATTATTCTCAATTGGCTATCTAATCGTTTCGCCTTGCCTATAGTAGTACTTCAGTGTGCATGATTCACCCTGTTTAATTTCTATAACTCTGAAAACAATGTGACATCCCTCTTCGCCTTGCTTTGCAGGTGATACGTAGACGTGGCCTACTTCGGCCACGACCCCGAATTGATTGTATCCTCGCATTGGGGGCGTCACAGCGTCCAGGGGTGTCTGAATCTGACCAAGATCTACCAACCCGCCCTGATGCCGGTTGTTCGCCAAAAACATAGGACTACCATCAGAGCACCTGAAATAGAAGTCACCATCCACGTATTTGTGTCGTTGGCCAGACAGGAAATGGAAGGAGTCACCGTCGCGGAGAGTGATCTCTCCACTCTGGGGCGACTTGGGTAGGCTGAGTTGCGCACTGAGGTTGGCTGCGGTGGCGTACAAAACTGAGGGGACTCGCTTAACATGCTGTGGGATGTATCCGCTTGCCGTTACCTGGACCTCATAGTATCTCCCAGCAGGTAAACGCATCTCGTATCGTCCATCCGCACCAGTCAGTGCATCAAACCCATATGGCGTTGTCTTCACGCGTGCATTAGGCACTGGTGTGTTGGACGATTCATGGGTGACAGAGCCCTCAAGAATGCCATACTCAGCAGGGCGCAGCAGGGCTGAGGATCCGTCGTCACTTATTTCAATGGTGAAATAGTCCGACTGTCCGATCTCGATGGGGGAGTCAGCTCGGACACGGTCGCGGTAGATCATATGTCCATCCGCGTCGCGGCTAATGAGCACCGTCGTGTCTGCAAGGTCGGAGTAAAGCCCGTCACCGTTATCATCGCTCAGAGCGATCCTGTATTCTTTTCCCAAGACATCAGCGGTGCCAGTTCGAATACACCCTCGGTAATAGCTCAACGAAAAACGTCCAGGATTTAAAGTATTCGGGCCAAACCGGATGACGTACGGCTGCTTAGCTCCATTTCCATAGGCGATATTGAATTCCATCTCCTTATGTGAGCGTTCACCAATGCTGATGGGTATTGTTGAGCTGAAATCCACATCCTCGTCAAATGTTGCGAATACATCCCACGCACCAGCCTTGGGGTCATGGGGAGCGTGAATGACAACATTCATTGTGGTATTGCCACCAAACATCTTCCTGGCCCAGAAGCGTCTATGCGTGGCACTATTGATCTGCGGCAATATCCAGTTCTGAGGTGGCTCATTCGTTGATAATTGAATGCCTCGTGGTTGGTAGTAGGAAATCCCCCATCTGGACATTTCCGTGTTGTGTTCAAGAGGGACTTTAACCGATAAGCGCTCCTTGTTTCCATTTTCGTCATCAGCCTGAGCAACTTGCTTATCAGACAAGCCCTCGGAGCTTTGCCTAGATCCTCCATAGAAAGTGTAACGTAATCTCATATGGTACTTCGTGTTCTCATGACGACTGCTCTTGAGTGGATCGAAACCAGTCACCTCCAGTTTAGCCAAGTTACCCTCGTTTGTCCGAACAGCCAAGATAGTGCCCACATCAATATCAGGCTTTGCATCTGATGCCGAGATACGTCTACTGGCAAAATCCATCTTAATGAGATCACTAAAATTCAAATCCTCGAATGTCCTATCTTTCACCACTGTGATTCCAGCTCCGTTCATGGGCACAAGATATCGTTCCTGTTGATTAACATGCTCCCACCAAATATCCACAGATATCTTTGGCCCATCGCTGTTTGAATCGATGTCCCATGCCCAAGTACCTTTAAGGAGCTTGGTCCCGGATACTTCTTCTATAGATGACTTGGGGGCGGTCGCCACATCCTCCTTAATGCCAAGTAACTCTTTTACTTTTTGTTCTACTTCCTTTTCTCTTCCGGGACTAAAGCCAATCTCGCAATATCGTATTTTCCCTTCTCTGTCGATATAAAACGCCGTGGGGATACCGCGGATGCCATATTCTTTGAATTGTTCATCTGCATCCAATAGAACAACATAAGATATCTGTTCCTCAGCATATTTTTTCACCTTTTCATGGTCCTGTTCGTGATTTATCCCGATCACCACTAAACCTTGTTCCTTATATTTCTTGTGAAGTAGTTCCAGGTGTGGTATCGCCTGTCGGCAAGGACCACACCATGTCGCCCAGAAGTCTAGCAACACTACTTTCCCTTTGAAATCTGACAGGCTGATCTGTTTACCCTTCAGATCCTTTAACGTAAAGGAAGGGGCAAGTTTTCCGACAAGCGGTGAGGATTGTTTTGGTGCGGATCCAGAGGGTGCCGGAACTGCTGGGCGGGATGCCACTGCTCGTGAAAGCGTCTGCTCGTGGATGCTGGCATAGTCAGGCCTGAACATAAATTCCCAATCCAAGGGGCCCCACAAGATTTCACCACCCGCCGAAAGATTGAGAACTCTTTCAGATCCGTGATGGTAACAGCGAACCATGGGTACGATGTCACCAAAGACCTTAATCTGCTCGCCTTTCCAATCCCTATACAATGTTCTACCAGTCGGATCCCAGCCTGGTGGGATCGGCTCAGCTGAGAACTCCCAACCGTAGCTGCATGGCAGCTTCGGATCGGGCGAATATGGTGACTTGTGCCCGGCGTCATTGGGGCATAAAAGCATTTCAGAGCTCAGGTAATCGGGAACGAGGTCCGAAAGCCAGTCCGGTAATTCCCTTTTGTCCTTCTCATACTGTTTAATCGCTGCATAGATCTTCTTAAGGTTTTCTGCACAGCCCTGCATATCGGGTGAAAGGGACAGTTTTTCTTGGGGAATGGCGATTGTAGCATTCCCTGATGTAACAGGCTTATCATTGCGGAGTTCCACTCGCGCAGGTTTCATCTGTTGGGCAATAGGCCAATCCAGTTTTTGCCCAATGGCAAGACTGACCAGACGTTCACCGCTCCAGCGGAACAATGATCCAAATGTCTTTTCGGAAATGTCGATTACACATAGTTCAACACCCCCGTCTGTAGCCAACGCGACAACCAATGTACCATCGGTTGCAAAGGTCAACAAACCGCCACGATAAGACGAGTAGCCCGTTGGTAACGGCAGTTGAAAGACCTCCTGCGCCCCATCCAGAACATGAAGCGAGCGATGCTGCATAACGGCCCATCGTGTCGATGTCGGATCCGCGGCAACATCACCACCCGAACTGAGTATGGGCGCACCAAGCGATATTCCGACTCGGAGTGGAAAATGATAGACGCCTCTAGGATTGCTCGTTCCCATCAGGCCAAATCCGTCGAGTGTCATGGCAACGGACACATTTTGCAGGTTGCTGGACGTTTCACCTCGGTAGATTACTTTGTACTCATTAGCGTGATTCCGTGATAAGAGGACCAGCACATCGGTATGATTGTCGGCCACGAGTATATCAGGATTACCTGGCGCGGCAGCAACTGATATTGGATTCTTCAGTTCCTCAGCTTCCAGAACCGTATTGACTCGACCTTGCGCATCAATGGAAACGACACGCTTAGCGCTGGGAATCGCCGCCCATAGTTGCACAGAATCATAGGCCAAGCCGTAGGGAGTACTCGGTAGTTCCACCATGCCTCGCCGCTTGCCGGCTCCGTCCAGTTGGATGACCTTTCCTCGCCCGTTGACGTTGCCAACGCCAAGATAGATCGAAAAGCTGCCATCCAGCTTACTGTCGCGAGACAAATTTGATGCCGATGCGCTCAAGTCGGATATTGCTAAGCGGTCTTCCGTAGGCAGTGCCCCGTAGACAACCGCGTGGTTGGCATTACCACTCAAATCGTTCGCATCTCCGTCAAATGGATAATAGGCAACTAATCCGTCAGTTAGGCTGGCCAGCCCAGTGCTTGCTGTCAGCAGAAGCATGACTACTGTAAAAGTAATTCTCTTATTCATTTTATTATCCTATAAAAAGTTTCATTGTTTCATAACAAAACTCAATCTTCTGTTTATAGCTCTGTCCTGCCAACAACAGCCCTTTCGCATGTGCACACTCGATACGTTCAAAAGAAACTTCCTCAGCGATCCTCCGTATCATTAAATGCTGCAAAATCAAGATGGTTTATCTGTGGCTCTGTCAATCCGAATACAAAGCCTGAAAACTTTATGAATATCAGCAGAAGCAGAAGCTGTCAATTGTGGTGACTACGTATTTTTAAAGAAAAATCCAATTTGCAGAGGCTCTTTTGTTGTTTATCGAGGCGATGCCGGGGCGATGCTACTCCTGGATTCCGATGAAGCGGACTGCCTGCTGAATATCACCGGAGCTTTTGGCGTCCATCTTAGGGGGCTCTTCCTGCAGGGGCGACGAAACGCACAAAAAGCGATCCACGGCGTTTTTCTCAACAATGCGGAGAAATATAGTCCCCAGGAGGACTCTATTGTCATCGATGACTGCAAGATTGCAGGGTTCTCCGGCCACGGTGTGCATCTGCTGCGCATTTGGCTATTTATCATTCGGCACAGCATCATGCAGGGTAACAAGGGGTGCGGCATTCAGATAACCGGCTGGGACGGTTTCGTAACGGATAACCAGTTCTCCGGAAACGGAAGTCATGGTTTTGGCTGTGAGAGTGTGGGCGCAACAATCATGTTCACGGCCAACCGCATCGAATGGAACAAGGGATATGGCCTTTACCTCTGCGCAGGTGACGCCTGGAACGTGACGGGCAACTGCTTCGATCGGAATTGGGGCGCCGGGATTTGTGCGGTAAAAATGCATACAACCACGACCACCGGCAATGTCTTCAGACGCTGCGGCAAAGATAGCAACCTACTCGCCGAGGGAGAACGCTCCTGCCAAGTCCGCCTGGAGGAATGCAGCGGACTGACTTTCGTTTCGAATACGTGTGCGGCTGGGCGCGACGACGGCGGCAAGGGAAAATACACTCCGCAGGTCGGATTCATTCTGCGAAAACTCAGCCACTCAGTCATTGCCAACAACACGCTCTATCTTGAATAAGAAATGCCGTTATTGTGTTACATGCGATTTGATAATTACAAAAAAGACCGAACTGGAATCTTTAATGGCAGCCTGTTTTGAAGAATTGATGCCGGAAATAATAGGGCATAATTATCTTGTGATGGGTGTTGCAGAAAGAAAGGATTGGCTGGAAGGCAAGAGATTGAAGCTAAATGTAACGTGATAAAGGCGTTTTGTCAAAGTCTTTTCTATATCTTCGATCTCTCCATTTGAGA
>CAZHBL010000380.1:0-5697 GCA_964530105.1 uncultured Pirellulales bacterium
ATTTATTCTGGCGGCAATTGGCTCGGCCGTCGGACTCGGCAATCTTTGGGGATTTCCGTACAAGCTGTACAGCTATGGGGGCGGTGCGTTTCTGATTCCGTATATAGTCGCCCTGTTCGTGGTCGGTATTCCCATAATGATTCTCGAATTCAGTATCGGCCATTACACGCAGCGAGCGGCACCCGATGCATTCAAACGCGGGCACAAGCGTTTCGAGATTGTGGGCTGGTGGGGAATCATCTTAGCTTTCGTGATAATCACTTACTATCCCGTAATTCTGGCGTGGTGCTTCAGCTTTTTGTGGTACAGCATCGTCGGCATCTTTGCCGGCGGCCAACTGCCCTGGGCGGGTGAGGGAATCAAAGGTGTCGAGAACGCCAGCCGGTTTTTTAATGAGACATATCTCGGCAAAATCGACGGCCCCAATCTTGGTGCAATTCGGTGGAATATAGTCTGGCCGTTGATTATTACCTGGGCCGCGATGTACTTCTGCATATTCAAGGGTGTACGCCTTGTCGGCAAGATTGTCTGGCTTACGGTGCCCCTGCCGTGGCTGATGTTGCTGATACTAACGGTTCGCGGGCTGACTCTCGAAGGCAGCATGCAGGGCCTGACCTATTATCTCGATCCCGTGTGGTCCGAGCTAACCAAACCTGTGACATGGCGTTATGCGTTCGGGCAGGTATTCTTTTCGCTGAGTCTCGCTTACGGCGTAATGATTACCTATGCAAGCTTCCTCCACAGGAAGAGCGACCTAAACAACAACGCTGGTATTATCAGTATTGCCGATTTTGCCACGAGTTTTGTCGCCGGGCTGGCGGTTTTTGCTACGCTGGGCGGGATGGCGTTCATAACTCAGCAATCAGGCAACCCGGTTGCGGTGGAAAACGTAGCCGAAGGCGGGCCTTCGCTTGCTTTCATAGCGTTCCCTTACGCACTGGCACAATTGCCTCACTCGGCGTGGTTCAGCTTTGTTTTCTTCTTCGCACTTGTAACGTTGGGAGTGGACTCGGCCTTCTCTATGACCGAATCAATTTTAGCCAGTATTATCGACAAGACCGGCTGGCGCAGGTGTATCGTTCTGCCCGTAATGAGTGTGATAGGACTTCTATTCGGTCTGGTTTACGTGACCCAGGGCGGATTGAACTGGCTCGGCACAATCGACGGCTTCGTAAACGGCACGTGGGGAATCGCGTTCATGGGGCTGCTGGAGTGCGTCGTTCTGGGGTGGCTGTGGCGTATCGACATACTCAGGCAGCACGCGAACAGCCGGAGCGACTGGAAACTGGGCAAATGGTGGAATTATCTTATACGCCTAATCATACCGGTAGTCCTCGGCACGCTTTTCTTCTGGCAGCTTTTCGATGACATTACCGGCGATGGCTTCCTGAGGACGCCGGAGGGTGACTGGATATTAACGAACTGTGTCGGCTTGAGCATTTTGGCTTGCGTGCCGATCATCGCCGTTATATTCAGTCTTATCAGGGGCCGTACAGACGTCGAAGAGCCGCAGCGGCCGGAGGGCAATCTAATCGTTAAGGGCGGATTCGCGGGAACGATTGCATTACTGGCAACATTGATTATCGCGGGCATGCTCGTTGTCCAATTTACAGTCTCATTGCCGAAGCCGGCGAAAGACACGATTATCTGGTTGTCATTAGCCGCCGGCGTAGCTGCGATGCTGCTGAGCAATTATGTTTTAGACAGGCACCACACTTCCACAACTCAGGCATCATGGCTGGCGAGATGGGCCGGCATTATCGCGACGATGGACGTCAGCGCCTCCGTTGCTACGATCCTGATTGGTCTGGCCAAGGCAGAGAAAACCGCCAAGCCGGCCGCTCATATCCGAGATAAACTCGGCGGAACTTCTTATATAATTCTGGCCGTGGTGTTCCTGATCATCATTGGTGGCCTGGGATGGTCATTCTATCGAGCATTGACGGCGGCTAACTCAGACGATTCGATTCAGCATTCCGACGAAATCGGTGATGAGCAGCAAGAGAATTAGCCGTTAATACAGGTCATACCAATTGGAATTAATTTTCGCGCCATACTGTCATTCCCGCGCAGGCGGGAATCCAGAATCATTGGCATGATTGACAGCCGTACTACTTTGGCTTGAAACCTTTAATTTCCTTGCCGGTGTATTTAGCGCAGGCCTTTTCCAGGTCCACTTCGCTTATATTCGCTAATGTACAAAGCCAGGCAAGGACATCGGCAAATTCCTCTTCCCTGTTCTGTTGGTCGTCGCCGGCCAAAGCCGTGGCAAGCTCCCCCACTTCTTCGATAAACCAAAGAAACGTCGCCGGGATACCTCGTTCCCGGTCCCGCTTTTCGTATTTTTCTGAAATTATACCTTGAAATTCACTTATATGCATTTAACTCAATACTCCTTAAGAAGTCATTCTGAACGGAGCGCAGCAGAGTGAAGAATCTCTATTTAACGCTCAAATCCCAGATGCTTCGCCTTGCTCAGCATGACAAAGGGGAAAACCATGCGAACAAATACTATTTATTAGCCTTTCGAATTGCAAGAACAATCCTATTCAGGCGGAAAAACATGGTAAAATATGTGACAAACCGAATCACGTGTGCTACACTAAAGCATAAGGATGCCGAATGAGCTAATTATGATGCATCTCTTGGGAGAATCCGGTGCGAGATATGAAAAAGCCTTAATAAAAGGGAGAAATGAGGAAGATGTTACCAGATTTGTTGGATTTTAATACAGACCTCAACGTCAAGTACTAAACATTACTGTTTTTTTACAGAGCAAGTTTGCCGATATATAATTAATGTCAAAAGCAGATTTATTGGCGGTTTAAATAGAAAGATGAAGCATATGAGTTGTATGCCTTTAATCTCTCCTAATAACGCTGGCGGTGCAGCAACAAACGCAGGCATCGACTTTCAAGGACGTGTCGCTGCTCTGGCGCTCGTTTGTGCATATACTGAAACTCCAATGTCTACACTATTTAGCATTAATGTTGATGCAAAACCAGTATCTTTGACATTAGAGGCAGCGGAAGCTATAGATGATATAGTGGTTAAGTGCAATGACAATAAAACTATCTATATTCAAGCAAAAAGAAAGCTCAGCCTCTCAACAAAAGAAAACTCTGAGTTAAGTTGTGTAGTCAGTCAGTTCATCAGACAGGCTCACGCTAAACCATATGAAGATGCTATCTATTTGCTAGCAACTACTACTGAATCCAGTGGTCCAATCAGAGTGACTTTGAAGAAAATACTTGATGCTTACCGCATGAATTCAGATGGCCCAGATATTAAAACTTTTTCGGAAGCAGAGAAAAAGTCTTATGATAAGTTTCACGATATAGTGACTACTACATTTATAACCGAGTATGGACATGAAATGTCAAAAGAAGAATTTTGTTTTTTTGCAAAACGATCTTATGTCTGTGTTATGGATGTAGAATCTGGCATGTCGCATGAATCTGCAGCCATTGCTTTGCTCACACCAGCAGTTAATGTAGGGCCTTGTTTAATATGGTCGATGTTTATAACAACTTGCTTGAGTCACGGTGCGAAGCGACGAGTAATAGATATTCTCGGATTAGATGCAATTGCTGGTAAGTATAGAGTTTCGAATTCTTTGGGAAAATCTCCGACAAGTTCTGATGAGATATTAAAGCTTGAAGCAAAGGAACATGGAGTATTCTCTTCTGGGCGTGAAGTTTTATTAATGGAGGCTCCTGACGTTTTTGACGGCTTAATGGTTGCAGAGTTCTTCCGGTTTAACGACGCAGGTGTGAAGAGGCTTCGTTTCTCGAAAGATGGAGTAATATGGCAAAAGGATTCTACTACAATGTCCAAAGTCTATTTTCGTTCATCCACTTATACAGCATTCGATAGGTTCATAAAAGATCATCCTGAATTAGTAAAAGATAAGAAAGTATGTATTGTTGGCGCTAATGATGCAGAGACAGCAGATGATACGCTTTTTGCAAAGGCACATTCAGAGTTATGTGAAAAAACACTTCAAAGTCGCAAGGACATACTTAAATGTTTACACTGTGGAAATGCCATTTCACAAGAATTTATTCTGTTAGTTGAACTTGATGATGAAGAAACTGAGCACCAGGTTGGGTGCGTGCATGATGAATGCCGTAGAAATATTGATCGTGTATTAGGACAGCTTGAATGCCCTATGTTTAAAGAAAAAGATTTTCTTAAGAATTTTGACTTTTGCCAGTGGGCAAAACTTATAGTTCAAGGACAAGGATTACTACGTGGGAAAAAACATCAGGCCATTTGTCCTGTTGTCTGGAATCCTGAGAATTCATTGTATCGAAATCACAAGTATTGTATTCGTGTTAATCTCAAAGGAGGCTTATCTTGCTTCATAACTTCCAGAAGCAAACTTGATAGGTATCCAAAGGACATAGCAGAACAACATGCGACTGAATTCAATACACACTTAAAGAATGCTCGGGACAAAAACGATCCTGCTTGCTATACGTCAATAAACTGGATGTATAGTACGTATTCAATCCTGTTAGCTATAAAAGAGCCAGAAGAGGAGTGCTTGGAATGCCTTGATGCAGAGGTTGTTAAGTATTCAGAGCATATTGCCAAGCTATACCCCAGCAAGATGGAGTATTATACGCCACTCTGCTATTTAATCGATACTGAGACTGAACATACAATTATAATAAATGATACGATTATGCTGATCTCTCGCCCAATGGATATGGATAAGATTATCAAAAATGCTAAACAAGTTGGAGTTGACTTAAAGAATTATGAGATGAGAATTATTTCTAGCGATGTTGAATTCGATAGCATTGTTGCTCAAGCATTCAATGACAATTTAGATGTAATCATAGACCCTCTTTGTGACCTGAATGGCAACTTGGTTAGTGGGTATGTAATCAAAGATATACAAGCTCTTATTAACAAAGATAAATATTGAAGGTGCATCCATATACGATATATGCATAATGCTTTTCGGGCGTAGATGGGCTTGCCTATCTACGAATTCTGAGCGGAGTTAAGAGCTTATAATGAAAGAAATACCATTAGGCAACGGCCAGAATGCAAAGGCCTTTGTCATTTATTATTTATGATTTTATTCTTTTCTTACGTGAAATCAGGATTTTTTATGTCACTCATAGCCATCAATGGTATGAGACAATATCTATATGGATCAGCATGGGCAACAAAAAGCATGTTACCCATCCTACGAATTCTAAAAAATAGGCAAAAGCGCATAATGAAAGAAATACCATTAGGCAACGGCCTGAATGCTAAGGTCGATGATGAAGATTACGAATGGCTGAGCGGCTATAGCTGGTATGCCTACTACGACCCGGAGCGAAAAATGACGTATGCGGCCCACGACACGCCGAGCGGAAGACGGGTGTATATGCACGACGCCATCATGGGCCTCGATTCGCTGGAAGACGAGTCGATTAATTGAGGATCTTCGTCATTTATGATTTGCGATTGACGATTTACGATTTTTTTTCTTCAGCGTTTACCCCGTGAGATAGGCACATCCGACATCTAACCGGGTAAATCAGCGTAACTTGTGCCACTTGTGCCATTGGTATAGGTATCAGCGGTTTTAGATTGTTTCTCTGGGGTTCTTCGTGCCTTCGTGGTAAGTACAAATCTGCACTACAATCTTTCAACTTCTTGTTTTTTATGCGTGTTCTTTGTGAATCACTTTCA
>CAZHBL010000381.1:0-5686 GCA_964530105.1 uncultured Pirellulales bacterium
GCGGTAACAGAACCATCCCGGAAGAGAACTACCAGAAACAGGCCGAAGTATACGCAAAATTGTTTGAAATCTTCAAGCGCCACTCGGATGTCATCGATCGCGTGACCTTCTGGGGCATCAGCGACAGACGGTCGTGGCGCCGGGGTCAAGATGCGCTCTTGTTTGATGGTCAGTTGCAGCCCAAGCCCGCTTTTCAGGCCGTTCTCGACGTAGCCTCAAACTAGCATGTGCCTTTATCGTGAGGTTAGTTATCTATGAAGCCATCCACTTTACAACCATCCGCTGACGGCGACCGCCTCAAGGCACGCGAATACATGGGCTACGCCCTTGGTGACACGGCCTCGAATTTCTTTTTCCAGACCTTCAACATTTTCCTCACGTATTACTATGTGGATGTCTGGGGTATCCCGGCCACAGCGCTGTTGTGGATGTTCCCCATTGTTCGCCTCTTCGATGCCGTTAATGATCCGGTCATGGGCCTGATTGCCGACCGAACGAATACGCGCTGGGGAAAATTTCGTCCCTATATCTTCTGGGGTGCCATCCCTTACGGCATCTGCGGCTATCTGATGTTTGCCGGCCCGGACTTCGGCCCGACCGGCAAGCTCGTTTACGCCTACATCACGTATGCGTTAATGTTGATAAGTTACACAGTGATCAACGTACCCTACTCATCACTCCTGGGGGTGCTCAGTCCGTCGTCTCGCACGCGTACCCAGGCATCAAGCTATCGCTTCATGGGCGCGTTTGCCGGTGGATTTCTAATATCGCTCTTTGTCCGTCCTCTCGTGAAGTTTCTCGGCGTCAATAACGAAATGCGAGGCTTTCAATGGACCATGGCGATCTTTGCGGTTGCGTCGGTTACCCTGTTTTGGATTACATTTGTGACGACCAAAGAGCGTGTGAAGCCGCCAACCGGGCAAAGAACCAACGTTTGTGAGGAATTGGGTGAACTGTTCCACAACTGGCCCTGGATCATGCTGCTGATTGCGTCTATTTTCTCCACGACATTCATTGCCCTGCGATCTGGCAGTACGATCTTTTATTTCAAGTATGTGGTGGGCGACGACAAGATTCCGATTTTCCTTGGGCTCGATCGAACCACGGTCTTCCTTTCCACGGGCATGCTGGCGCAGATTGCCGGTACAGTGTTGTTGAGCTTCATTGCTAGGCGTTTGGATAAGAAATACACCGCGGCTGGCCTGTGCGCGGTCACAGGTGTGTGCTTTCTGATGTTTTACTTTTTGCCAATTGACCAGTTCGGCCTGCTCGTCGCGTTAAATGCACTCGGTTACCTGTGCATGGGACCTACCTCGGCGCTCACCTGGGCACTCTACGGCGATGTGTCTGATTACGGCGAATGGAAATTCGGACGTCGATCCACTGGGCTGGTTTTTTCAGCCTCGCTGTTTTCAATCAAAACCGGCATCATGGTCGGTGGTTTCCTGCTGCCGTTATTTCTGGCTTCTTTCGGCTATGTGAAAGACGCTATGCAAACCCCCAGGGCGTTACTCGGTATCACGCTCGCCTTCTCCATCGTGCCTGGAGTCATCGCGTTGCTCAAAGCCTGCGCACTGCTGATTTATCCGCTCAGCCAAAAACGTGTGGACGACATCGAAGGGGAACTCGCATTCCGTCGCGCGGCTGCATCCACTGAGAAGGAGCGAGCATGACTATTCGCAATCCCATCCTCACAGGCTTCAATCCCGACCCATCCATCGTACGCGTGGACGACGATTACTATATTGCCACCTCGACCTTCGAATGGTTTCCCGGTGTGCAGATCCATCACTCTCGTGACCTCGTTCATTGGCGATTGTTTACGCGCCCACTGAATCGCGCCAGCCAGCTCAATATGCCGGGCAATCCCGATTCCTGCGGTATATGGGCACCATGCCTGAGTTATGCCGACGGCCTGTTCTGGCTGATTTACACGGACGTGAAGCGTTATGGACGCACCACAGTGGGCGGCGCCAGCGGCGCTTCGCTGCGGGATTTTCACAATTATCTCGTCACCAGCCCGCAGATTGACGGTGACTGGTCCGATCCGGTCTATATCAACAGCAGCGGTTTTGATCCGTCGCTGTTCCACGACGACGACGGCCGCAAATACTTCCTGAATATGCTGTGGGACCATCGCCCCGGACACAATCGGTTTGCTGGTATCGTTTTGCAGGAGTATTCATACAAAGAACGCAAACTGATTGGCGAACGCGTGAACATCTTCAAAGGCACATCACTCGGCTTTACCGAAGCACCGCACCTCTACAAACGTGACGGCTGGTATTATCTTATCACCGCTGAAGGCGGCACGGGCTGGGGACATGCCGTGACCATGGCCCGTTCACGTGACATCACCGGGCCGTACAAACTCCATCCGGAAAATTACATTCTCAGCTCGCGTCATCGCCCGGACGTCGAATTGCAGCGTGTCGGCCACGCCGACATCGTCGAAACGCAGAATGGCGAGACGTACATGGTCTATCTCTGTGGCAGGCCGTTGCATAATCGCGGCCGCTGCATACTCGGTCGGGAAACCGCGATTCAAAAGATGATTTGGGGAAAAGATGGCTGGCTGCGCACGTTGGATGGACAGGGAATTTCAACAATCGAAACGCCCGCGCCGTCATTGCCTGTTCATAAGTTTCCCATGACACCCGCGCGTGAAGACTTCAATGAGACGGAGCTACCGATCCATTTCCAATGGCTGCGAACGCCCTGGCCCGAAGAAATTTTCAGCCTAACCGCCCGTCCGGGCTTTTTGCGTCTTTTTGGTCGCGAAACGATTGGTAGTTTGTTCAAGCAATCACTCGTGGCTCGGCGTCAGCAGGCGAATTGCTTGAGCGCTGCGACGGTCGTTGAGTTCGAGCCGGAACATTTTCAGCAGAGCGCGGGACTCGTCTGTTATTACAACAGTGCGAAATTTCATTACTTTTTTATCTCGTGTGACGAAACATCCGGCAAACATTTGCGTGTGATGTCTTGCCTGCCCGACTCAACACAGACGGACGCCTTCACCTTGCCCATCGCTATCCCCGTCAGCAAGCCTGTACACTTGCGCGTCGAAATTGATTATGAGCGACTCTACTTCGCCTATCGCGTCGAAGGCGTGGATAAGGACTGGCAATGGCTGCCGCAGCAGTTCGACGCGAGCATCCTCTCCGATGAGGCCACCACCCCCGGCCAGGCGAATTTCACCGGTGCATTTATCGGTATGGCCTGTCAGGACATGGCCGGTACATCGAGCCACGCGGACTTTGACTTCTTTGAGTACCAGGAGAGACCATATCGCGTGAATCCTTTCGGTGCTTGATATGAGTAGCACTTACTGCTCGTAATGCCGTCCGATCTAATGGCCAAATAAGTGAAGGCTGTTATTTGCTCCGTACCAATTTGCTGGAAACGTCACCCCAAGACCTTTTCATCTGTTGATTCGTGAGGCAAAAAAGTAAACGGCACACCAAAGATGTTCACGTATCCAACAATTAAGTCCTGGAGTGCTCTTCCAGGTAGCAACGTTCTTTGAGACGATTGACCAAGACATAGGTAGATTCACGATGTCCATTATAATGCATCGTGAAGTCGAAGGGCTGTTCAGATGAGCAACGAAACGTAGCTGAAATGTCGTAACGTGGATGCCTCAAAGAAAATTTTTTGAGCTCTTCTTAGGTGGCCATCGTTAAAAAGAAAGAGCTGACAACATTTTAAAGCTATCAGCTCTCAATATCTTATAGATTGCTTCGATTACGGTCTTACTACCCGATTGTATATGCGAACATCGTCGATCAGGCCAGACCAATAAGTCCCGGGTTCCATGGTTTTGCCAGTGCCGATGTACAAGCCGCTATCTGAACCTTGGAGATTAGCCTGTATGTCTTCATCTACAAGTATATCATCCACATAAAGTGCTCTGCTTGTACCATACCATACGAAACCAATATGGTGCCATTGCCCATCGGTGATAACTGTTTCGGAAAACAGAAAACCTGCGGAACGACCGGTACATTTCAATTCTGTCATTAAGTTACCCTCGGCATCCGCTGCGAGCCAGTTGGCCACGCTCTGTTGCGACACAACGACTTGTCCCGGCGCACCACCCTTGACCCAGGCGAAAATGCTGAAGGGACCATCTGCCGGATTCAGTACGGCATCAGTAATGGCATAGCCACTAACTCCGTCCAACAGAAGCGCACCATCAATTTGTCCACCATTAGGTTGCCACTCAGTGCCACCGATAACAAAGGCATCGTTGTCACCGGCACTATCGGCAGCGAACATACCTTCAGTCTCATCCAATGGCCAATGAGCCACGAGAGTAGGGTCGATCACCTCTTTCCCCCAATAGCTCATCAGGATTTCCAGGTCTGCCGCATCAACTATGCCGTCACTCCATGGAGCGGGACCGATATCTGCCATGGAATTATCCTGTCCCCAGGACTCGATGAGGACCAGCAGGTCGCCTATTTCTATCATCCCGTCGCCGTTGAAATCGAGGATAAGCACAACAGGGACTTCATACATGTCCCAGCCACCGATACCGCCAGGGCGGTCTGAGGTGAAGTAAAACGTTTTCATATCGGGTGAGAAAAACGGAGCACCTTCACCGCTGCTGGTGTTGATCGCTGGTCCGAGATTGACTGGCTGACTCCAACCGGCATCTCGGCTCTGTCTGGTAGTCAGCCACAAATCATACGAACCGAAGCCGCCAGGACGGCTGGAACCAAAGAACAGAGTTAATCCGTCGGGTGAGAGCCATGTTTCGCCATCATAGGCCGAGCTATTGACCGTCGGCCCCAGATTTGACGGCGCACCCCAGTCACTTTCTGCGTCCGGCCGCGTGGACATCCACAGATCGTAATCCCCATGCCCGCCGGAGCGGTTGGATGTGAAGATGAGTATCTGACCATCCTTTGAAACGATTGGCGCGACTTCGGCACTCGAACTGTTGACTGTCGCCCCCATGTTGACAGGCATATCCCAGGGATCGTCTGTGCTCAGCCGTTTACGCATCCATAGGTCGTGATTGCCTACACCGCCGGGACGATCACCGGCGGTATTCCAGGTGTACCAGTCGCTGTAGTAAAGCGTCAAGCCGTCGGCTGAAAAACATGGAAATGACTCATTGTATGAACTATTGATCTCCTGAAGGTTGATAAACGGACTCCAGGGGTCATCCGGATTTTCGCGCGTGCTGCGCCATATATCGAAATAACCACGTCCGCCGGATCGGTCGGAGTTGACGTACATTTGCAAGTTGTCAGGCGAGATAACAAGTGTCCACTCCCACGAGGAAGTGTTGATGGGCGATCCCAGGTTGACTGGGTCACCGAAGACAAAATCCGCGTTCGCAACATCCGTAATCAGGATCAATACTAAAACCAGAATGAGCAAAATTATCTTTTTCATCTTAATACCCCTTCAAAAGAAGTCATTCATTGTACTAATGCCTCGATTTCTTATGGGCTCACAACTCGGTTGTAGATGCGGACCTCGTCGATCAGTCCGGAGAATAAAGTTCCGGCTTCCAGATTCTTGCCGGCGCCTATGTACATGCCGCCGGTTGCGGACTTCAATGCTGCCTGAGCGGCCGTATCTTTTGCTACCTCGACGCCATCAACATATAGAAATCTATGTGTGCCGTCCCAGACAAAGCCGATATTGTGCCATTGGCCATCAGTGATGACTG
>CAZHBL010000382.1:0-5670 GCA_964530105.1 uncultured Pirellulales bacterium
CCTGCTCCAGGATCACGCTGTTCCGGCCGTCGGCTACTTCACTTTCCATCTCCAGCCCCCTGTTAATCGGCCCGGGGTGCATAACCATGATATCGGGTTTTGCTCTCTTCATTCGTTCGACGGTCAGCCCGAAATAATGCGAATACTCCCGTATGGAAGGAAAAGGATTTCCACCAAGCCGCTCAAACTGAATCCGAAGCATATTTATCACGTCGACCTTTTCGATAACTTCATCGAGACTATAGCTAACCTTGACCGGCAACCGGCCCACTTCTGTCGGCATTAGCGTCGGCGGACCGACAAATGTCACCTCGGCGCCGAGCTTTGTCATCGCCCACATATCGCTGCGGGCCACACGAGAGTGCGCTATATCGCCGACAATCGCTATCTTCAAACCTTCAAGAGTACCCTTGATTTTCCGGATTGTATAAACATCCAAAAGGCCCTGTGTAGGATGTTCGCAGAATCCGTCGCCGGCATTGATTATACAGGCATTCATATTTTTGCTCAGAAATCTGGACGCCCCGCCGGCGCTGTGCCGCACTACGACAATATCAATCCCCATCGCTTCCAGATTTTTGGCCGTATCAAGCAGCGTTTCACCCTTGCTGACCGAACTGAGTTTCTTGGTAAACTCGATGATATCGGCACTCAACCGGCTTGCAGCCAGGGAAAAACTGTTTCGCGTGCGCGTACTATCCTCGAAAAACAAATTCACTACAACCTTGCCGCGCAAAGGAGGAGCTTTTTTGACCGACCGGGTGCTTACCTGCTCGAAACCTTTGGCCGTATCGAGGATATACGTAATCTCCTCGGCACTGAGCTCCCGCAGCCCGAGCAAGTGCTTACGATGCCACTTGAATTGCTTGCTTTTCCTTATTAGTGCCATCCTTGTCGTATTTCTTCCCTTGCATTTCGTTATTTGAAATGCGACTTTCGAAATTCATTATTCGATAACAACCTCGTCTTTACCATCCGACTCGATGAGATTGACCTGCACCAACTTACCGGGAGCGGCATCAGCTTTGTAACCGGCATAATCAGCGTGTATCGGCATCTCCCGGCCGACTCTGTCAACAAGAACCGCCAGCTTAATCGCTCTTGGCCGGCCCAAATCTATTAGGGCAGCCATCGCTGCACGCGTCGACCGGCCGGTATAAAGAACATCATCAACCAAAATTATAATCTTGTCGTCGATATTGAAGCCAATTTCAGTTGTGCGAACATGCGGCTGGGAATTACCACTTGGCGAATTCAAATCGTCACGGTAAAGCGTTATATCAAGAGTCCCACACGGAACATCTTTGCCAAGCTCCTGTGATAATCGGCTCGACAGCCTCTGGGCAAGGACCTCCCCCCTGCTGCGAATACCGATTACGGCAATATCCAGATCAGGCGGTGTATCTATAATAATACTCTTTGTCAAATCACCGAGAACCTGCTCAATTTGTTTCGAATCCAATATTACTTTCATACGTATGGTAAACCTTTAGTCAAACGAATCCTGAATTTTGCCCTGAGTATAACACCCGTGACCGATAAAGGCAAGATTTCTCAATAAGTTTTCAAAAACCGCATTTTCCAGCTTTGAAAATCATTAAATTATACGGACTTACACCATTATTTACTTGAAAATCAGGGCGATTTATAGTATCATAGTGGCAGGTATTAGATGAAAAGAAGGTAATTTTTACGGAGGTTGGCGACCGGAAGGGCAACTTTGATCCACCCCGTTTTCCAGTCCACCTCTGGAGTTGTAATGTGACGCAGGCAACAAGAAAAACGCTCTTATCAAGCTTGATAGCTTGCCTGGCAGTACTGTTTAGTTCTGCCGGCATTGCTGCCGGTGCAGACAATTCACAAAGCAAAAAAATCCTCCAGCCGCAGGGATTAGAATACTCCGGTGTCTATGCTTTGCAAGAATTAGATCCAAATCTGACCGGTACCGGCGTCAAATTCGCAGTAATCTCCAGAAGCTATACGTATATCGACGATGAGCCGCAAAACGATTATCGCCCCGATATCAGACACAACTGCTTCGAAATGAGTCATTTCGGCTTCAAAGACCAGGGACAGTTGCCGGCAGGAATCTCCCCGCACTCTACTGCAGTCTGTTCAATACTGTTCGGTGAAGATTCAAATGCGTTTTATCCTGAGATAGGACAGTTTTATTACGAGGGTGTCACACCGCAGGCACAAGCCGACATTTTCGAATTCTGGGACTTCGTGCTCAACAACGTATTCACACAGATTCCGCCCGATGCGGATATCATAACCGCCAGCTTCGGCTCTCCTTTCGAGTATCCTTGGACAAGAGGTATTGATTTACTGGCAGAATCCTCCGGCATTATAGTTGTGGCTAGTATAGGCAACGGTACTGATACACACTCTCCGGTCTTTTATCCGGGAGCCGGAGCCAATGTCATTGGTGTCGGTGTAGTCGATTCGGTAAATACCAAAGATCTTGCTATTAATTTAGCTAATTTCGCCCTGGCTTATCCTGAGCATTCCAGCACGGGGCCGACCGACAACGGGCGCTGCAAGCCCGATATCGTCGCTCCCGGTAACTGTCTCGTAGCAACACCTAACGATCCAAACAGCTATGAACCAACAGGTAACGGATCAAGTTTTTCCACACCTGTTGTCGCTGGAACAATCGGACTGCTCGTCCAAAAAGCGAAGGAAAGCCCCGATCTAAGTGATGCTATCTCGCCAAACGGCGGAAACTGCGTCATAAAGGCAATCCTGATGAATTCCGCAACCAAGCTGCCCTACTGGCATAAAGGTCGGCTCCAGGAAGACGATAACAACATTTCACCCCTGGACTATGCGCAGGGAGCCGGAATGCTTAATGCGGTCAGCGCCTATGAACATCTGGTTGCGGGTTTATCCAAGCCTGGTAATGTCCCTACGACCGGCTGGGACTTGAATATGCTGGATAAAATCCAAACCCCTCAGAACAGTTACGAAATCCGTATCGACGAGCCGAATGATAAATTCATTACCGCCACGGTTGTCTGGAATAGGCACTATAACACCGAATATCCTTTTGAACCGGCGCCGGAAAAAGATTGCAACCTCCGACTCGAACTCTGGGCGACCAATCCGGACAATCCTAACGAAGAATACCGACTCGACTACAGCGACAGCAATGTTGATAACGTTGAGCATATTTACAAACGCGCTGAAGCCGGTTATACAAACTACAAAATCATAGTTTCATTCAGTAATATTGAAAATCCCAAAGAACCCGCTCTTAATCAGCGCTACGGCATAGCATGGAACGTCCAGACCAAGCAAGAGACAGACGATATATTCTGGTATGACATGAACGCCGACGGCATCGTCAACGAAGCGGATTTTCTCATTATGCTTAATAACAGCACTAAATCTCCGGATAGTTACTTAATCGGCGATATCAAAAAACCCAACGGTGTAATAGATGCAAACGACTTAGGAGCCATTTTAGATAACCAGAATCGTCAGGCCGACTGGCTGACAAAACAAGAAGACAAAGCCAAATAATATTAGCACAATACGGCCATCCTGCTCCGGAATACAAGCCACTTGTAGGAGGTGACAAGAATCAGAAAAGAAAAACAAGCGAAGTTATTTCTTGCCGTACTTCTTCTGGGAATCCTTCCGGTGATGAGCCACGCCCAATCCCCGGAACTTCCAACGGAGAAACCGTGGAAGTTTATCGTCACCTGTGACTCACGGGGCTACACCAACGGCATTAATCCGACCATTCTTAGCGAGCTTGTCACCGAGATACTCAGCCAGGGTGTCGATTTCGTGCTGTTTCCCGGAGACCTGGTTACCGGCTACGCATCAATCGGCCCGGCGGGATTCGAAGCCGAACTCAGGGCATGGGTCGAGATGATGAACCCGGTCTATAACGCCGGCATAGGTGTTTATGTCTCTCGCGGCAATCATGAGGTTATGGATGTCTGGGGTTATTATATCCGCCCCGATATAGATCCGCAGGATAACCACGCGACCCGCTGGCTCAACGTCTTCGGAAGCGACCTTTACCCACAGCAAAAACTGCCCGATAACGGCCCACCGGCAGAGAAATACATGACATATGCAGTGACGCACAAAAACGCATTTATCGTCTCGCTCGACCAGTACGCGGGAATAAATCACGAAACCGTACACGCCGTCAACCAGGAATGGCTCGATGCACAATTAGCCGGCAATACAAAACCGCACGTGTTCATCGCAGGTCACGAAACCGCATTCCGGGCGCTTCACACCGACTGCCTCGACAATCGGCCGGCTGAGCGAGATGCGTTTTGGGCAAGCATAAGTAACGCCGGCGGCCGAACATACTTTGCCGGTCACGACCATTTCTACGACCATGCGCGCGTTGACGACGGCGACGGCAATCCGGATAATGATATCCATCAGTACATCATCGCCACCGCCGGCGCACCGCCATATACATGGTCGCCCCCCTACCCCGGCAATAATAGTTATTATACCGTCGAGCAACTTTATCACGCCGAAAACTACGGCTACGTTTTAGTCGAAATCGACGACCTTAATGTCACCCTTACGTGGATACAGCGACACACGAACGACCTGAGTATTCCAGGTATATATCAGCCTGATGAAGTCTGGAGCTACACCGTCACCCCAAAACCGGTCGTCACGTCGCCAAATGGCGGCGAGAATCTGACCGCGGCAAGCTCATACGATATAACATGGAAAATCCAGGAAGGCGCTGAATTGGATACAGTGACGCTCGAATACTCAATCGACAACGGCACATACTGGCAAACAATAGATTCAGCACCAAATACCGGCTCATATACGTGGAACCCGCTGCCTGTCGTGGATTCGAATCAGTGCATCATTCGTATTGGTGATTCTCAGGACGTCACAATCAGTGACACCAGTGATAGGCCGTTCACGATTTTTCAATGCAATAAACAACTTATCGGTGATCTGAACAATGACTGCTATATAGACTTCGTTGATTTCGCCATTTTAGCCGACAATTGGCTAAAATGCGGAAATCCCTTTGATGCTTCGTGCGATTAAAAGTCAATGTGAAGGAAAAGAATTATGCTCAGGTATATGAGAATCTTATTGCCTGCCTTTGTGATAATCATACACTTTACCGGTTCCGTAAATGCAGCAGAAATTACGCTGGTTATTAACGAGTTTATGGCGTCGAACAACAGTTGTATACAGGACCCACAGGGTCAGTTCGATGATTGGATCGAAATCCATAACTACGGTTCCAGTCCCATCAATATAGGCGGCATGTATTTGACGGATGACTTGTCTTTTCCCACTAAGTGGCAAATCCCCAATAATAATCCGTCTGCAACCGTTATTACCCGTGGACAATATCTACTGATTTGGGCCGACAACGACACCAGTGATGCGGGTCTGCACGCGAATTTCAAGCTTGCTGCCATCGGCGAGGAAATCGGCCTGTTTGACAAAGATGGGCAAACTCTCATTGACAGCATAATATTCCCCAATCAGAATACCGATATCTCCTTTGGCCGCTATCCCGATGCTACTGACAGTTGGGGTTTCTTTGGTCTGCCAAGCCCGGGAGCGGAAAATAGCGGAGGTTATCTTAACAAGGTCGATGCCCCAAAGTTCAGCCATAATCACGGTTTTTATGATACGGCTTTCTACCTCACAATC
>CAZHBL010000383.1:0-5664 GCA_964530105.1 uncultured Pirellulales bacterium
TTCAAACGCTTTAAGAAGCAGGATGAGATTCGGCAAAGAAATGGAAAATATCTGGAGCAGGAATTAGCCAAAATTCCCGGCATCAAACCGAGAAAAAGATACTCCGAAAAAACACGATTCACGTATGTCACTTTCGAATTGGATTACGACAAAAAGAATTTTAACAATGTCTCGGCATCGAGATATGCTGAGGCCCTTCGAGCCGAAGGCATTCCTGTCTCAGGGGGCGCAAGAAGATACTCAAACGGCTGCCACAAAGAAGGGATGCTGGAAGAACATATTAATTCTCAGGCATTTCGTAAATCATTTTCGAAAGCACGCCTTAAAAAATACAGAGAATCTTTACAGTTGCCGATAATAGATAGTATCAGGCCCGGTGGAAAAGAGAAACTTTCCATAGAAGGCAAAATAGCTTTTCTTGGGTCTACAAAGGATATAGACGATATTTTGGAAGCTTTTATGAAGGTTGCTGAGAACATCGACAAACTAACATAATAAGAAGCTTTCTATTACAAGATCCAAATGTGGCGTAAATAGCAGACAATCAACTTCAGGCAAATCTCAAATATAAATAATGGAGTATTTTCTTTAAATGGAATTTTCTGAAAGTCTCTCGGTCTTTTATTCACTTTTAATATCAAGTGTCCTTGAACACAGAAGAACTCTAAAAATGCGGTTTTCAGTACTGATAACGCACCCAAAAAGAATAACTGATAAGTCCCAGAAAAGTGCTGATAACCCCGTTGTAAGTACTGATAATGCCATAAAAGCCATAAGGAGATGTATTATTTCCTTGAATTTCATGTCCACTTTTGATATGATAATAGCTCGGGCAAGAAGGAAGAGGTATTTAATCAATTAAGGATAATTTCTTAGTTTAGGAAAGGTTGCAAAATGGGAACATTAAGGAAAATGTGGGTTGTTCTTCTTTACGTGGGATTGGTAGTCTGCATTGCACAGTCTGCCGAAGCAGCCCGAACATCAGAAGAACTAAATTTGCCCGTAGATCCAACCACACGTCTGGTCGTAAGAGAACTGCGCATCAGCGGCAATACTCTTATATCAACCGGAGAGCTGCTGCAGCGCATGCCGACTGTTTATAATGCTTCCGGTCAGCCGCTATCCCAGGCTGATAGCCAGTATCTTTATGACCTGAGGCCTATCCAGCAAATTGTATCAGTGCCAGGCCAGCCTCGAGAAGTCTCATTAAGGACTATTCAGGGTCTAACGCAATACATACTTTCCGTATACCAAGCAAACGATTACTCCGGCATATATGTGTATGTGCCGGAAGGGGCGATCAAAGATGGCTATCAACTGGTGGATGGGATTTTACCAATTAACATTCTTGAGGCCCCTGTTAGCGAAGTCAGAATAAAATATTACGACGCTGAAAGAAATGAGGTTGAGGAAGGCTATCTTCGCCGCTCTGCTCTTGAGGAATGGTCACCCATAGAACGCGATAAAGTGGCCAGTCAGAAATCACTGGATTACCTGGTCAATCTTCTCAATCTCAATCCTGACAGACACGTGTCTGCCGTTGTATCCAGAGGCGCCGAGCCGAATACATTGGCGATCCAGTATGACGTTTACGAAACCGATCCCTGGCATTTCTTCATCATGGCGGATAATTCCGGCACGAACGAAAGGCAATGGGCACCAAGGGCCGGTTTTATCAATACAAACCTTTTAGGCATAGATGACAGATTGACCGCTCTTGTTCAGGCTGCTCCGGATTCTTTAGATAAGAACTACTCAGTTTTCGGGAGCTATGACTTTCCGATTATGGATCCGCGGCTTCGCCTTAACCTTTATGGTGGATATAGCGAGTTTGACATAGATCCGGAGTCCGGACCGTTTAATTTCCTCGGTAGTGGTACCTTTTACGGAGCCGTACTGCGTTACAACATCTACCAGGAACAAAATTGGTTCTTCGACGTCAGCGGATCTCTAAGCCAGGAGGAAAGCAAGATTGACTCTTCATTGTTCCCCCAGGTTTTCTCAAGTAATGTCAAGATGCAATTATGGGGAATCGGGGCAAATATTTATCACAGAGATGACATATCAAACACATCTCTAACAATCAACAGGGTCCAGAATTTCGGCGGTTCCGACCAGGCTGCGTTTTGGGATCCAACTGGTGTACCGTTTCCTACCGGTGCTCGGCAGGACTCAGAGCGAGACTTTGCCATTTATACGGTGGCGGCCAACCACAGTCAGTACATGGATCAAAATAAGGTTCAGCAGTTCAGAGGTACTTGCAGATGGATAAAGCCTACTGAAAGATTAGTCCCTGCAAAAATGACTTCCTTCGGAGGTATGTACTCTGTAAGAGGATATGACGAATATGAAATTGTTGCCGATGGTGGATTATTGGCTTCGATTCAATATGAGTATGATCTGGTCAGACATAACCAGGCTGTTAAGCCCGTAACTATAGCCAAACAAGAGCTGAAAAAACTGGCGCCCCTGGCCTTTTTTGATTATGGCAAGACCAAGGTACAAAGTCCGGTTCCGGGTGAGAAGGGAAATCAATCGCTCTACTCGGTAGGCGTGGGTATGGCTTTCGAGATTGGAAATAATTTCAGCGGAGCATTGTATTATGGCTATCCACTGAAGGATACCGAAGACACCAGCAGCGGAAACGGTCGGCTGAACGCAAGCGTAATGCTGCGGTGGTGAGCCTTTTAACAAAAAAGAAAAAAGTAGATATGCAAATTAAAAGTAGATGGAGTGATAATAGTGCATGGACGAATTTAGATAGCAATTGTTAATCTTATTTAGGGGATGGATGATGAAAAGAGTTAAAAGAAGCTTGAAAGTCCGTTATTGGAGGAAGGTTATAACATACTTCCTGACGTGTTGCCTGATCTTAAACACGTCACTGCCGGCCGTAATGGCCGGGCCGGCGGGTGGTGCTGTTGACACCAATCCGACGAATGGGGGCGGCCCTGCCGTGATCACCTATGGAACCGGCACATACGGTAATACCACACAAGTAGACGTTTCTACTACCCGCACAATCATTAACTGGACGAGCCTGGATACGGCGGGCGGCAGTGACCCTGCACTTCGGGAGACTCTCGCTTTCTCGCAGGGCGCTCTGACCGATTCTGCTGTTCTGAACAGAGTTTCCGGGCCTGCAACGCAATTTAACGGAGACCTGAGCGCTCCCGGCATGAGTATTTTCATGGTTAATCCAGCCGGTGTTGTATTCGGCCAGGGATCAACTGTCAATGTCACGCAGTTGGTAGCTTCCGGTCTGAATATGTCAAACGATGCATTCCACTATGTTCTGAACAACCCGAGCAATCAAATGGTCTTTTCCGGTGGTAATGGTGAAGTGTCAAGCCGCGCCAAAATCTATGCTGACAAAGTTTATTTCATCGGCAAGAAGGTCTTTAATGTCGGCGGGATTGTTACTGATAAAGGTGGTTTGGTTATGATGGCTGCCGGTGAGAACGTATATCTCGCCCAGGATGGCAGCGACGTCGTAATCCAGGTTTCGGATGGTTACTATACAGATGTCCTTGCTGATGTTCAAAACAGAAGTATAGTCAATGTTGATAATGGAACAATCGTTCTCGCTGCCGGTGATAACTTTTCAAGAGCTGTTACTAATGTTGGCATCCTTGCCGCATCGGGCGGCGAAGTAACGATGCAGGCTGCAAATGTCGAAAACAGAGGACATATCCTTGCGAACGCCTCTAGTAGCGATGGTGACGGGGGCAGCATCAGCTTGATCGGAACCGAAGAAGTCATAATTGGTCCGGATCATAGCCCTATTCCTAATACGAGTCACACGTTTGCAAATGCCGGACTCACCGGTAATGGTGGAACGATAAATATACAAGCCAGTAAGGTTACCATCGAAGATAACTCATCGATTATGGCAACCGGCGGCAGTGCCTCAGGTAACGGCGGGACCGTGACAATCACAAGTGACGACTTTGAAATTGCCGGTGCTATCGACGCCTCGTTCGGAAATGAATCATCCGGAAATGAATTCGGCGATCCCGGCAAATTGGTGATTAATAATCCGAGTGTCATTATAGCAGACAGTGACGATCCCCTTGAACCAGACACTCTCTACGAGGATTATATCGAAGCTCTTTCGCAGGGAGGAACGAGCCTTATTGTAAACGCGACAGAGGGCATAACCGTCAAGGATATAAAAGACGACGAAATCACAGGCCAATACGGCAGCATTGAGCTTCATGCAACAGGTGGAATTAGTGAAGTTACATTTTCTGACAGTGACGACACGATAAGAACAACTCTGGGCGATATAATTATCGAAGCCGGCAGAGGCGTCGAAATCGGACCTGGCATTTACGAACCTGGTATTAAAGTCGGCAACCTGATAACCGCTAAAGACTCAGACCCCCATTCTAAACCCTTTGCGGGCAAAATTGGGCTGACCACTCACAATGGAGGTGATATAGAAACAAATGATCTGATTATCGAGAGCGGCTCGGGTACTGCTGAAATCGATGTCAAGGCTTCAGGTGACCTCACAGTTAACGGTGACGTTATAGTCGGAAGTGTATCTGACATACAAAATATTGCAGACCAAAGTGCTGCTGAGGCCTTGATAAAACTGAGAGCCGATAACGATGTGAAACTTGAAGGCAACGTCGAAGCCCATGCTCATGGCAGTCAAGTGGATACAAGTATAACCAAAGCATATATCGATGTTACTGCAGGTAATGATGCGACGATAAATGGTGATCTTTTAGCCGTAGCTACTTCATCGAGCAGTGGTACGGCTGATGCGGTTATAACGGTAGAGGTAGTGGGTGACATGGATTTTCCTGGGGCGGCTCACGCTATAGCCAACAACGCAGCAGCCGACTCAACCGGGCCTGACCATCAGGATGACGAGGAAACAATCTCCAATGGCCACGCTCAAATCATCATCAATGATAATGCGATATTACTGTTAGATGACATCTTCTCAACACCCAAGTCTGCTGCTGACGTAGTGCTTGATGTACTTGCTAACGATACATTGGTAGGTGGAGAAACAATCGTTGATGCTTCCCTCGACAACCTGGCAGAAGGCACACTGACAATAGGTCAGGCTGGAGACGTACTTCTCTACAATCCGCCGACAGACCTTAGTACTTTAACATTTGATCAAAACGGTGAGGCTACGGTTACCTTTACTTACACTGTTGGTAATAAAACAGCGACGGGAACAATCACTTTGATCAACGGCCTTCCGGTCGCAGTTGATGATTTGGCGAAAACCTTTAAGAATAAGGCTGTTAACATCAATGTGCTCACCAATGACAATGATCCGGATCCTTTCGATAATCTTCAAATTGAAAATAATACTTTACCCAAGAACGGCACGTTAGTAATGAATGAGGATGGCACGTTTACCTATACACCGAACGAGGGCTTCCTTGGAGACGACAGCTTTACTTATGTGGCCACTGATAGCTTCAACACAACATCGGAAGTGGAGGTGAAAATAACGGTCAGTGAAGAACCACCGAAACCAGCGACAACACCTGCCCTGCCATATATTCCAGCGGCACCGGTTCCCGAGAGATTACAATTTGAAATTTCGGGTTCCCCGGCGCTGGTAAAATGGGTGGCACTGGAACTTGGAGTCGACGAAAGAATGATCGATATTTGGGCGGTCAACACTCTGGC
>CAZHBL010000384.1:0-5662 GCA_964530105.1 uncultured Pirellulales bacterium
TCAGAAATGACCGGGTGGGCGCGTGTTGTGGCTTGCACTCAGGCACGGATCAGTTACAATAATCTCTGAGGAGAATAAACCTGCCGCAAAGTTGTGGCTTGCACTCAGGCACGGATCAGTTACAATTTAGGTTGTCACTATGTCAGACGTTAGTAGTTGTGGCTTGCACTCAGGCACGGATCAGTTACAATTCATTGGACTATGGATGGACCGGTAAACCTCCATTGGGTTCTCTCATTTCACTTGTCTGATTCCGTAATTCCCGTGAACAACGCTTACAATCTGGATCTCGATCCCGTTGCCATTGATTGTAAAACTATCGCCTTGAAAGAGCGCCTCCGGCCTGTCCGAGTAAATGAAGTAAATATTATATCTACCATTGGGAATGTACGCCGAAGCGATGCCGCGAGCTAGTATCGTCCAGTCCATACCCTCTGCGCCCTTGCGTACGCCCGCTTTCACTTCAAATGCATTAGGATTTCGTATTCGTACCTCATTAGAGCCAGAGAGCGACTCGGTGAATGGCGGTAACTGGACCCTGGTCAGTGCCCCTATATCGATAAGCCTCTTGAGAGCGGCTTCGCGCACATCCGTCTCTTCATCATTCATGCGAATAGTGGCCAGCACACCCTGGTCGGTGAGTTTACGGACAGCGGCCCGACGGACCACCGCATTCTGATCTTCAAGAGCGATCTTAGCCAGCGGCACTTGGTCTGTCAGTCTCTCTACCGCGGCTCCGCGCACGCCGAAATCGTCATCCTCCACGGCAACGCTGGCCAACACTGCTTGGTCGGAGAGTTTGCAGGCAGCGGCCCGACGGACTGTCGCGTCCTGGTCCTCAAGAGCGAATTTAGCGAGTAACGTCTGATCTGTCAGTCTGCCGACGGCGGCCTTGCGGACAGCGAAGTCTTTGTCCCGCATGGCAGCGCTGGATAGTACCGCTTGGTCAGTGAGTCTGTATACGGCGGCCCGACGGACTGTCGCGTCCTGGTCCTCAAGAGCGATCTCGGCCAGCAGCGTCTGGCTGCTCAGCCTACCAACAGCACCTTTACGAGCAAAGGCATTATTGTGCCCGGTGGCAATTCTGGTCAGCAGTGCCTGGTCAGAGAGTCTGTCGAAGGCAGTTTCGCGGATTCTGTAGTTCATCTCTTCGGTGGCAATTTTGGCAAGTATCGCTTGGTCGGTGAGCTTGCGGATAGCCATTAAGCGTACATAGGAATACTTGTGCTCAAGGGCAATCTCGACAAGATGCGCCTGATCGGTGAGTCTGGCGACAGCAGCCACGCAGACTTCAACATCTTCATCCTCAACAGTAATCTTGGCCAATTCAGCCTGGTTGGTGATCTGTTTGACGGCTTCACGACGATATACGGACGAGCTATTCACACCTTGACCAGAACCGCAGCCAGAGAGTGAAAAGAGTAGGATGAACAATGGCACGATACTGAACCAGATCAAGCTGCTAAGCTTCCCGGTTCCATCGCGACTTGATTCGAGGCCAGGCTCAACCTTCGCGACACTTGGCTTTCTCATGGTCCTTCTTCTCCAATTTTGGGCGAAATTAGTCAGAACACGTATGTAAGCCCGATGCTGATTTCCCGCAGGGTAAAGTCTTCACTGTATGAAAACGCATGCCCGACGAAAGTGTCGGGAGGTATTACACCGAATATCTCCTCCAAATCGTCATCAAGCGTTCCGCGATATTCCCGGTAATCCACTCGGATTGCCAATTGCTTTGTTAGGAATATCTTCACGCCGCCTCCATAGTTGTACGTGAAGGGGGATTGATCGACTGTACCCATGATACCACCACCCGCCGCCAGGAATGGAACGATCGGGCCTTTCAGTAGGTGAAGCACGAGATCGAGGTCGGTAATGAACAATCCGGTAGTCTCATCTTTGGAGACGTGTTCACCCGCGTCGAAGAGAATGGCATCATACCAAGCAGTGGAATAGGCTGCATTCCACTCCATTCCGAGATGCTGGTCGAAGTTGTAGCCCAAGCGCAATCCGAAGACGTCCCCGTCATCTCCTTGTGTTACTATAGTCCTGTCCTCATCCAGCACGAACGTTTCGCCGCCTAGGTCCGTCGCAAGTGTCCCGCCGTAGAATTCTATTTCAAATCCCTTCTTCACTTCTGCTCGCACCACATGCGGGTGCAGGAGGATTATTGATACCAAAACAACCAATCGTGCAAAAAATCGTCTGTCGATACCAGTCATATTATTGCCTCACTTATAAATAGTAGTATATATAAATGCCTTATTCTGTCGAATGATAGCCTAATTCCAATTCCGTGGTCACAATACTTATTTCCAACCGATATACGCGTCCCAAACTTACGAATAATTGAGTACGGCCGTATCGTACAGCGTGCATCGTACTGCGTTCTGCGTACTGCGTATCTGGATTCCTGCTGGAGTTTATCCCGCACCGAGATGCGGGGCAGGAATGACAAACGGGCGATTCGCGGAAGCTTTGCGCTCTGGGTTGTATCACGCCTTTAATAACAAAATACACAGAAACGAGTAAAAAGACAATATATTTCGTATATCGTACCAGAGTCCGGCCATTTAAATCTATTGTGGTAAATACGTATTTTCCTTGAGACCTTCTCGTATATCGTATATCGTATCGCGTATGTTGTGGCCTTCCGGCTAATCTTAAACCGTGTTAATCAGGGTTAACTTGTGCCGTAGGTATCAGTGTCTAATATAATGAAAACTACTTTCAGACACGGAGATACACAGATTTACACAGGTTTTATCTATTTCTTTTAATTTAACAGTGTTCTTCAGTGTGAATCGGTGTCTAAACTACTCCCAGATACAAAGAATATTAGGGACGTACCCTATTTTTCTTCTTCGGTATAATCCTCTTCGGAGGCAACCGAACCGCTTTGAGATTGCGTGACTGCTCTCTCAGATCCTCGCAAATTGCTGTCAAATCGAATTTGAACTTTCGAGCATGCTCGGCGCGATATTTATGGATTTCTTCGTTAATCGGATCTTTCATTGTTCGATCTCCAAAAGCTCCTCCGGCGAGCACACCTCGGGGCACTGATAACCATTGTCTTCGACGATCTGACGAATCTTTATTCGAGCGATTGGATTATTAAGATGAGCGAAATTCCACGTGATCAGAACATCCATTCCATTGACAGCAGCCACAGCCATATGAAGTGCATCGTCCGGGTACTCGGCCGGTACCGCCCCGTCGGCGAGGATCTTCCCGGCAAGTGCCTGCGCTTCCTGGTCGATGTCGAGCACGACAAGAGATGAAATTACACCTGTCCGCTTTTGAGCTTGTTCCGGATCTCCTTGCTGTGCCTCCTGGTGTACCAGTGCGGAAACGTATCCTGTAAATCCCGACGAACGGAGCTTGGACCAGAATTCGGCAGTGGCCTCCTGACGTGCGGCGATAATAAGATCACGGCTGGGTCTGGCCGCCAGGTAGCTTACAACGCTTGTCTCGATGTACACTTTCTGTTTCATGGACGGCTCGTTATTTGTTCACACAGCAGATATTTATTGCTAATTTCTCTTGCTTGCTTAATATTGCTGTTTAATATCATACCCATTTTACAAGGCGGGAACAAAGAAATTCTATAAAAGAGTACGGAATACAGAATTAAACATACGATATACGAGACTATCTTAGCAGCCATGCGGAGGCGTTGAAGCTGCCCTGGCATAGCTTTATTGCTTTTTGCAATTCTCCCTGCCATAGATAATGATCGTGGTCGCAGGGCCCGCCGGTATAAAATTGGTTCAGTACGGGTAAAGCACGCTTATCGCCGATCTGGCCGAGCGCCCATACGGCGAGATTTCTTTTTCTGAGACTGTGATCTTCACTTTTTACGTATGCGATCAATGCTTCGATCCTGTCGCCGGGGTATTGCTGTGTCGCTTCGGCACTAATATTTTTGACGCCAAACCTGATATCGAAACAGACCCATAAAAAGACGATAAAAAGAAATGCAAAACAGATTAATGGCCCGTAAACGAGGACCTTCTTGATCTTGACAAATCAACTGCTGGTTTTGGATTCAATTTGTTTTTCCATAATTCACCTCATTTTCTCATTCACACTTTTACAATAAACAGCGTGTGCAAAACTTCAATTTGCACACCCTACCGGATTATGGACTCCTTATGGAAAACACAGAATCCGGAAGACAGAAGATTTAATCTTTACTATTCGTTAAATTCTATACTCCATGCTGTCCGCGATACTATATACTATATACGATATACTATATACTAAAAAGACTTTCAGTCCTGTAAGATTTCAATCATGTCCGGGTGCAGCCGTTGCAGTTCTGGCAGTTGGTTTCGGCCTAATTGAGCTTCGATCAGGACGGAGCTGTCGGTGTATTGCTCTTTTGTAATCCGGCAGCGGGCTCGGAGAAAACTCTGGACTTTGCCGTTCGAATGGCCACAGGTGACACGCACCAGAAGTTCGGTGCCCTTGTATTTCGCCGTGACTGCTTCGCGAAGGCTGTCGAGACCGAAACGCGTTTTGGCTGAGATGCTGACCGCATCTCGATAGAGCGTTTGCAGAATCTCCAGGTCGCTGATATTTCTGACTACATCGACCTTGTTGAGGACCTGCAGGATTGGTTTTTCGCCGCAACCGATTTCGGTCAATACGTGTTTGACGGATTCGATTTGCCCGAGGGCATCGGCATTGGATACATCCACGACGTGCATGAGCAGATCGGCGTTGACGGCCTCTTCGAGCGTTGCCTTGAACGAGGCGACTAATTGGTGCGGCAGATTTTTGACAAAACCGACGGTATCGCTCAAGAGCACTTCGGTGCCCTTGGCCGGCTCCCATCTTCTTGTTCGCGTATCCAGCGTCGCGAAGAGCCTGTCTTCGACAAAAACATCGGCATCGGTGAGCGTGTTGAGCAGCGTGCTTTTGCCGGCGTTGGTATAGCCGACAATGCAGATTTTGAAGAGGCCTTTTCGCCCGTCAATCTCGCGAATTCTGCGCCTGTCGATATTTTCAAGCTCGCGTTTCAGATCTGTGATGCGTTTGCTGACAAGCCGTCGGTCGATTTCGAGCTGCTGCTCGCCGGTGCCTCTGGTGCCTATGCCGCCGACCGCGCCGGCAGCGGTTGCTCCTCCTGCCCCGGCGACGCTGTCTAAGTGCGACCACATCCGGGTCAATCGGGGGTATGTGTATTCCAACTGGGCCAGCTCAACCTGGAGCTTGGCCTGCCTGGTTTTTGCCCTGGTGGCGAAAATGTCCAGAATCAGCTCGCTGCGGTCGAGGACTTTGACTTCGACAATCTCCTCAAGCTCGCGAATCTGGCCCGGCGACAGGTCGTTATCGAATATGACGACGTCGGCGTTGAACCTTTTGACTCGCTCGGCAAGCTGGTCGGCTTTGCCCTTACCTATGTATTTGGAAGGATTTATCTTGCGAATTTTCTGCTGGAACCTGTCTACGACGACCGCTCCGGCACTTTCCGCTAAGGCCGTAAGCTCGGCTAAATCGTCCCCGGAATTTTTGCCGCGGAGCATGGCGGCGACCAGAATGGCCCGCTCTTTTTTGACTTTCAGTGTCTGACGAAATTTTTCCAATTAAAATATATCTCCAAAACTGAATTTTATTTTATCATATTTGCTCTTATTGCTCAAGAAATCATCAAAAC
>CAZHBL010000385.1:0-5638 GCA_964530105.1 uncultured Pirellulales bacterium
TGTGGATACAGTTTAAGATGGTGCTTATCGTAGTTGCGTTTTCTTTTGTCGTCGGCGGTGTTCTTCTCAAATTTGTGGACGTGGTAATGAAGCTCAGAGTAAGCGAACACGAAGAGCGCATTGGCCTCGATCTGACGCAGCATCGAGAGGGTGCATACACGCTGATTAATTAACATAGATAAGGATAAGACTTTTATGAAATACATAATCGGTATTATTCAGCCCGACCGTCTTGATGATGTGCTTAAGAGACTGACAGAGAAAGAGATACACTTAGTGACGGTTTCGAGCGTTATTGGCAGAGGCCGCCAGCAGGGAGTGGCAGAAGTATATAGAAGCCATAAGGAGCCTGGAAATCTCCTGAAAAAGGTAAAACTGGAGATGGCGGTCAATGATGAATATGTAGAATCAACTGTCGATGCCATTACGGGTGGCGCGAGGTCCGGCAATATCGGTGATGGAAAAATTTTCATCATGGATTTATCCGAGTGCATCAGAATTCGTACAGGTGAAAAAGGTAATACAGCAATTGGTTAATTGCTTATAAATCTCAATGCCAACAAGAAGCAGTAGTTAGTGAAAGGAAATGAAAAATGACACCAAAAGATTTTTTTGAATTCGCTAAGAAGAACAAAGCGGAAATGGTTGACCTGAAATTTGTCGATCTGCTGGGCACATGGCAGCATTGCTCCTATCCGATCGAGACGTGGGATGAAGATACGTTCAAGGACGGGCTCGGCTTTGACGGCTCGTCCATTCGCGGATGGCAGGGTATTCACGTCTCGGATATGTTGGCTGTACCGGATCCCAATACTGGCGTGATCGATCCGTTCTTCAAAGAACCCACAGTCAGTGTGATTGCAAACATTGTAGATCCGGTTACCAAGGAAGACTATAGCCGCGATCCTCGTCACGTCGCACGCAAGGGCGCTGCTTTCCTCAAAAAAACCGGCATTGCCGACACATGTTACATCGGGCCGGAGCCGGAATTCTTTATATTCGACGAGGTACGATACGAACAGAATCAGCATACAGGGATGTACCGAATAGATTCCGTCGAAGGGGCTTGGAACACGGCCCGGTTCGAAGAGCCCAATCTTGGTTACAAGCCAAGCTTCAAGGGCGGCTATTTCCCGGTAAGCCCGACGGATACTTATCACGATTTACGTAGTGAAATGGTCAATGAAATGCGAAAAATCGGCATCAAGGTCGAAGCCCACCATCACGAAGTTGCAACAGCCGGACAGGCCGAGATAGATATGGTATTTGCCGATCTTTTGAAGATGTCCGATCAGTTCATGTGGTTCAAGTACATAATCAAGAACGTGGCCAAACGGAACGGTAAGACGGTCACATTCATGCCCAAACCGGTCTTTCAGGATAACGGCAGCGGCATGCACACACATTTCTCGTTGTGGAAGGGCGGTAAGCCGTTGTTCGCAGACAAGGGATACGCCGGACTCAGCGATATCGGCTTGTATTCGATTGGCGGTATTCTCAAACACGCCCCGGCGATATTGGCATTTGCGGCACCGACAACGAACTCGTATCGCCGGCTTGTTCCTGGTTTTGAAGCTCCGGTGAACCTGGTGATGTCCAAACGCAACCGCTCAGCCGGTATACGCATCCCGATGTATTCAGAAAGTCCCAAGGCCAAGCGGCTTGAATTCCGTTGTCCCGACCCGACCTGCAACGGCTACCTTACCTGGACGGCCATGCTTATGGCCGCCATTGACGGCATCCAAAACAAAATAGATCCGGGTGAGCCGCTCGATAGAGACATTTATGAGATGACACCCGAAGAATTGAACAAGTATCCGAAGACACCCGGCTCGCTGGCCGAAGCCATCGAAGCCCTTGAGAAAGACAACAAATTTCTAACGGCTGGCGGAGTATTTACTGATGACCTTGTGGAAATGTGGATCAAGTGGAAACGTGAGAAGGAACTTGACGAGATGTCGCTGAGGCCACATCCATACGAGTTCCATATTTATTATGACAGCTAAAATTTCGTGCTCTGCACATTAATTTACAGATGGCATTGGGTTGTGGGCAAGGCTTGTTTGTAGCTGCTCGTTTTTAACGGGCAGTTGCCTTGCCCCTTCTCTTGTTCTTGATATCTCCTATACACTTCAACAATATAAGAGTGGTTTTTTTTGAAGGTTGACAAAATCCGAAAAAGATGTAAATAAGCTGGCATTGTTTTTTTTCGGAATATTTAGGAGATATGGCATGGAAAATCCAAGTGAACCAATAACCGAAATATTTGGCTCGAATGTATTCAACGATATAGTAATGCGCTCGCGTCTTCCGAAGGACGTTTATAAAGCCATGAAAAAGACGATCGAAGGAAATGAGCCGCTCGATCCTGCCAGCGCCAATGTTATTGCCAATGCAATGAAGGACTGGGCAGTTGAGAAGGGGGCCGCGCATTTTTGTCATTGGTTCCAGCCTATGACAGGATCAACCGCCGAAAAACACGATTCATTCATATCCCCGACGCCGCAGGGCAACACTATTATGGAGTTCAGCGGCAAGGAGCTTAGCCAGGGCGAGCCGGATGCATCGTCGTTTCCTTCGGGCGGATTGAGGGCAACGTTTGAGGCCCGTGGCTATACGGCCTGGGACTGCACGTCACCGGTCTTTATCAAAGAGAGCGGAAACAATATCACACTGTATATACCGAGTGCCTTCTGTTCGTATATTGGCCATGCCCTGGATAAGAAGACCCCTCTACTTCGTTCTATGGATGCCCTGAACAAGCAGGCGATGCGCGTTCTTAAAGCGCTCGGCAATAGGACATCCAAACGTGTAACGGCAACGCTCGGGCCCGAGCAGGAGTACTTCCTTATCGAAAGGTCCCTTTATAAGAAGAGGCTTGATTTGATTTTGACCGGCAGAACTTTGTTCGGCGCCTCTTCTCCGAGAGGCCAGGAGATGGACGATCATTACTTCGGAACGCTCCATGAGCGCGTCGCATCGTTTATGCACGAGCTGAACCTGGAATTGTGGAAGTTAGGTGTATCAGCCAAGACTCAGCATAATGAGGTTTCGCCGGCACAGTACGAATTGGCGCCTGTTTTCGCGACCGTAAACGTTGCTACGGACCATAATCAACTGGTTATGGAAACGCTTAAAAAGGTCGCCCTCCGGCATGATTTTGTTTGTCTGCTGCACGAAAAGCCGTTTGCCGGCGTGAACGGCTCCGGCAAGCATACCAACTGGAGCATGGTAACCGACGACGGCATAAACCTTCTGGAGCCCGGACAGACGCCGCACGAGGATATGGTGTTTCTCGTAATGCTCTGCGCGGTTGTAAAAGCGGTTGATAAATATTCCGGGCTGCTGCGTGCAAGCGTTGCCAATTCCGGCAATGAGCACCGTCTGGGTGCTAACGAGGCGCCGCCGGCTATTGTCTCGATATTCCTCGGTGATCAGCTCAGCGACATTTTCGACCAGTTGGCTGCCGGCGGAGCTAAATCGTCGAAGCAGGGCGGAGAGCTAAAGCTTGGTGTTTCAACGCTTCCGCCGCTGCCAAAGGATTGCACGGATCGCAACAGGACATCGCCTTTTGCCTTTACCGGCAACAAATTCGAATTCAGAATGGTCGGATCCACGCAGTCGACATCGGGGCCGATGTTCGTGCTCAATACCATTGTCGCTGAAGTGCTATGCGAGATTGCCGACGAACTGGAAAAGGCCAAAAATGTAAAAGCAGCAGCGCAGAAAATACTGCAGGATATCGCGACCAGGCATCGCAGGATTATCTTCAACGGCGACAATTATACCGATGAGTGGGTTGAGGACGCCGAGAAACGCGGCCTGCCCAATATCCGTTCGACGGTCGATTCGCTTGAGACGATAATGGACAAGGAAAATGTCGCTGTTTTCAAGAAACACGAAGTTCTGACGGAAGCCGAATTACATGCAAGGACCGAGATACTGCTTGAGGCATACAGCATGTCTATCAATATCGAGGCAATGACGATGCTGAATATTGCCAAGCGTCAGATACTCCCTGCCTGTATAGAGTATTCATCCTTTTTGGCGGATGCGGTTTGTTCAGTGAGTGATGCGGGCGTTGATGCCGGGCCTCAAAAAGAGCTGCTAAAAGACGTATGCGGCCTGATCGCAGCTATGAAGAAGAATATTTTGCAGCTCGAAAAGGCAGCGACAAAAGCTGGTAAAATCGCAGATGCTGCAAAGCAGGCCAGAGTCAACAAAGATGAAGTAATCCCGGCTATGGAAGAATTGCGCGAAGTTGCAGACAAGCTGGAAACCGTCGTAGACGCGGATTTGTGGCCTATTCCGACTTACGCAGAAATGCTCTTCTTAAAGTAGAAACAGATTCTGAGAGGCGAAGGGCCTTGAGTCAAATGTCAGGCGGTTTGCTCAAGGCCTTTCTTGTTGTCCAAACCGTAAAGAGCGTTCCGACTGGCAGCAAACTTACCAAATGGTGCAAAGAAACGCCCTTTGTAGAAAATTACGCTTATCCGTGCTAAAGAAACAGTTTTGGGAATAATCAACCTTATACGATGTGGTCCTGGCGGATAGCGCCTATTAGCAGGCACCATTTAGATATAAGTCTTACTTATATAGCCTATTAGAAGAAAATTGGTGCTACATTTTATTTAACAGAGTATTATAGAAAAAGAAGGTTTTGCCTTTTTTTGGATGGTGACGGAGTGAACTGGGCAAAAGTCTCAGCCCTTAAGTAATATTCAGGCAAATAATTATGAAGAACCAAGAGTTGAAAATATACCTTTTTCACTGCTCAAACAGCCTTGATGCAGAGGAACTGTCGCAGTGCCGTGATGAGCTCAAAGATCATCAACTCAAGGTAATCGGTCTGCCCTGTTCCGGAAAGGTGGACGTTCCTTACCTGGTCAAAGCGTTCGAGACCGGCGCCGATGGGGTTGTTATAGTAACGTGCGAGATGGGTCAATGCCGGCACTTAGAGGGAAATATGCGTGCAGAAAAACGTGCCGAAGCCGTCGATTCGCTGCTCGATGAGATTGGAGCCGGTACCGGGCGTATTGCCGCTATTCACATCAAGGAAGGCCGGATAGAGCAGACCGTCGGCGAAATCAAGAAGTTCTGTGCCAGGATAAATCAGGTAAAACCAGCGCCCGCAGCTCAGGGGAGATAATTATAATGAAAACTGATAGTAAACTTGCAAATGCGATAGAAAATGGGGATTTCATCCTCACTGCCGAGTACCTGCCGGTCGCCGGAACGGATAGTTCAGTGATTGATTCAGCGGCAAGTGCTATGGGTGAGAGTGTGTTGGCGGTTAATGTGGCCGACAATCATTACGGAGTTGCGATGTCCAGCCTTGCGGCCTCGGTTTCTATGCTTAAAGCCGGCGTTGAACCAGTATTACAGATTGTAACACGCGATAGAAACAGAATCGCGCTACAGTCGGACCTTTTGGGGGCGGCATGTCTTGGGATCAAAAACGTGCTGTGCCTGTCCGGCTACCACCAGACATTGACCGGCTCTCCTGAATCCGCGAACGTTTACGATATCGACTCTATTCAGCTTGTCGCGGCCGTGCGGAAAATGCGTGACGAAGGCGTGCTCCTGGACGGGACGAAGATCGAAGGCGAATTCTCCATGCTAATCGGAGCGGTCGCGA
>CAZHBL010000386.1:0-5630 GCA_964530105.1 uncultured Pirellulales bacterium
TATGAATATTTTGGGTATATCTGCATTTTATCATGATAGTGCTGCGGCACTTGTTCACGACGGTGAAATTATCGCCGCCGCCCAGGAGGAACGATTCACTCGAAAAAAACACGACAGCCGATTTCCCACAAATGCCGTCGATTATTGCCTCGAAGCCGGGGGGCTGACCGCCGAGCAGCTCGATTACGTCGTATTCTATGAAAAGCCCCTTGTCAAATTCGAGAGATTGCTGGAAACATACATCGCTTATGCCCCGCGCGGATTCCGGCAGTTTCTAATGGCGATCCCTCTGTGGCTGCGGCAGAAACTCCATCTGCCGCGGGAAATGGACAAGGCCCTGAAGGGCCGGTACAAAGGCCGCTATGTCTTTGTCGAACATCACGAATCTCACGCCGCCAGCGCGTTTTTCCCTTCCGGATTCGACGAGGCGGCAATTCTCACAATGGATGGCGTCGGAGAATGGGCCACGGCAAGTTTCGGCACGGGAAAAGGCAATCGGATCCAACTGTCGAATGTTATCCACTTCCCGCACTCGTTAGGCCTGCTTTATTCGGCGTTTACATACTTCACGGGATTTCGCGTCAATTCCGGCGAATACAAACTGATGGGCCTTGCACCTTACGGCGATCCTATTTACTACGACACCATTAAGGATAATCTAATCGACGTCAAGCCGGACGGCTCATTTCGTCTGAATATGTCATATTTTCCTTATTGTCACAAGACCGTCATGACGAACAAAAAGTTCGAAAAACTTTTTGACGGGCCGCCGCGGAGGCCTGAATCGCCCCTGACCCAGCGTGAAATGGACATTGCCGCCTCAATTCAGAAGGTCACCGAAGAGATAATGCTGCTCGCTGCTCAGCATGTTTATCGCCAGACGCATATGAAGAACCTCGTCCTGGCCGGCGGCGTGGCACTGAATTGTGTCGGTAACGGCCGGATCCTGAGGGAGGGGCCATTCGAGAATATCTGGATCCAGCCTGCGGCGGGAGATGCCGGCGGGGCACTTGGAGCCGCCTTGTTTGTCTGGTATCAACTGCTGTCGAACGAGCGCAAAGTCGACGGACGGGACATGCAGCGTGCTTCTCTGCTGGGGCCGGCTTATAGTGACGAGCAAATCCGTGAGTTTCTCGATTCCGTGGGCGCGAAATATCACTCCTATGCCGACCATGAGCAACTGATTGACAAAGTAGCAGATCTCATCGACGATGGAAAAGTCGTCGGCTGGTTTCAGGATCGTATGGAATTCGGACCTCGCGCCCTGGGAAACCGCAGCATTATTGGCGACGCCCGCAGCGAAAAAATGCAATCGATAATGAACCTTAAAATCAAGTTTCGTGAGTCTTTCCGCCCATTTGCTCCCTGCGTGCTGCGTGAAAATGTACACGATTATTTCGAAATGCAAAATGGGCAGGAAAGTCCGTATATGTTACTGGTTGCTTCCGTTAAAGAAGACAAGCGTCTGTCACTGCAGGAAGAACCTAAGGCGCTGAAAGGGCTCGACAGATTAAAGGTCAAACGAAGTGCCGTACCGGCTATTACCCACGTGGATTATTCGGCACGTATCCAGACTGTCGATGCCGAGCGTCACCCGAAACTCCATCGCCTGATGAGTCGATTTAACAAAAAGACCGGATGTCCGGTGATTATTAACACCAGTTTCAATATCCGTGGCGAACCTATTGTCTGCTCTCCGGAGCACGCTTATCGATGTTTTATGGCTACAAATATGGACGTTTTGGTTATGGAAGGCCAGTTGCTTTACAAAGAAAAGCAGCCACATGCCAGGAAGCATGAGATTGATGAGTATAAAGCTCAATTCGAATTGGACTGATTTATATCTCAGGGTAGTATGATATGTCGTTAATTGAAATAAACTGGCACCCTGATCGGAAGCAACTACGCGGCTTTGGTTTTGTTGCCTTGATTGCAACCACCGCTATTTCCCTATTACTATATTTTTTAAAGGATTTGCCGATTTACTGGGCAGCAGCCATATTTGTCGCTGGTTTTATTATCTTTCTAAGCAGCAGGCTGTATCTCAGACTAACAAAAATGTTTTATCTGATCTTAACGGTAGCGACAGCCCCGATAGGTTTCGTACTGAGTTTTCTGTTAATGGCGGTTTTCTTTTTCTTGCTAATCACGCCTCTGTCGTTTGTATTTCGCTTAACAGGCCGTGACCCGCTCAACCGCAAGTTCGATCCCAATACGAGCAGTTATTGGGAAACTCATTGTCAACCAGACCGTCTCGACCGGTATTTCCACCAGTTTTAACAAAATCGGAGAGTATAGATGCCTAAAAATTCTCAACAGAAAGAACCTGAAAAGTTTGATGAACTTGCCGGCCAAAAACGTTCCTCTCTACCTGCAGAATTCTGGTTCTTTCTCAAACACAATAAAAAATGGTGGCTGTTGCCGATACTGATTGTCCTGCTGCTTTTAGGCTTGATTATACTGCTTGGCGGAACTGCAATAGCACCATTTATCTATCCGCTCTTCTGATATGGCGGTGTACTTTTTTTCGCTTCGTTCGCAGCTTGTTCTTTGTCGTGTATGATGAAGCGGGAACAATAACTGTTTAAAAAATAACTTATGAGTCAAGAAGTTATTCAGCGGTGTTTTGTTCTATCTGAAGATTGCTCCAATTTGCCTTTTGGCCGGATTGTTTGGTAAGTAATTTTAGATTAAAATTTATGAGAAATACGGCTGGGTATTAGGCTCCAAACTCGCTAAAGGAGTTTGAAAAGTATAAGAATGAAAGACAATTTTTTAAAAGAAAATTTGCTTATCTTTATCGGTTCGTTACTTATTCTGACCGGTGTTCTATTGAATGAATGGATAGTAGCCGCCCTTTTGAGTCCTGATGGTGTTTTAAGCACTTCTCTTTACAGAATCACAATTTGGATTTTCGACATTTCTTTGGTATCTATCGGAGCGTTGCTGCTTATTTATCGGAAATCTATCAGAATGAGTATAAAGACGGTTCTTTTTCCGGTTATTACGCTGATATTGGTTGCAGCAATTCTCGAGGTTGGACTGCAGCTTCTCACAGCGATATTTCCAAAAATTGACTTACTCTTGTCAGAAACTCCCACCAAACGCGTATACGATGAAAAGTTGGGACATCGACCCAATCCGGCATATCCAGGTCACGACCGAAATGGATTTCGAAATGAATCAGTTCCTAAGAAAGCGGACATTGTAGCCATGGGGGACTCGCAAACATATGGCACGAATGTTAAAGCAGCCCAAGCCTGGACTCAACAACTGCAGAAACTTGGAAAAATCAAAGTCTACAATATGGCGTTTGGAGGATATGGACCTGTCCATAGTCTCATTTTATTAGACGAGGCGTTAAAATTCAACCCAAAACTTCTGATCGAGGCGTTTTATTCAGGCAATGACCTGTACGATTCATATAGTCTTGTCTATGATAAAAATCGACTACCGGGTATGAAAACGTCTGATGAAAAAGCAATTAGAGATATACGTGAAGCAGAGAATATTGAGTTATTGCGAGTTAAAGCTCAGAGGATGCAACCAAAACAAACCAAAACACAGGATCCGGAACACTACTCATCATTGTCTAAGTATTTTTCGAAGAATTGCAAACTCTTTCGTGTTTTTGCAACCTTGAACCGCCTGTGTAATGATTACACACTTCCTGATCCAACTTGGGAACTTGAAAAGAAGTATGCTCTGGAAAACAAAACATACTTTCTGCCTTTTGAGAGCGGAAGATTCAGAACGATCTTTACGCCAGACCATCGATGCTGTGCTCTTGACCTCAATGATGTAAGGATATTAGAAGGGCACCGGTTGTCTTTGGAAGCCATTCGGTTGATGAGCGAAAAAACCAGAATGGCAAACATAGATTTTATAGTGTTGCTTATACCGACAAAAGAATTGGTTTTCAAGAATGTTATGTATGAAACCCAACAAAGTATACCCCACGAATACAAAACTCTGATAGACAATGAAGAACTATTGTGGCGTAGAACTAAAGCCTATTTGGAAAATCAGGGAATCGGTTATATTGATTCCTTACCGGTTTTGAGAGGGTGCTTGTGTAATGGTGCTCAGCCTTATATGATAACCAAGGATGGTCACCCAAATCCTATTGGCCATCGTGCAATCGCTGAACTTGTACTCTCTACTCTCAGAAGTCGAGAGCATGCCGCCTTAAAATGATAAAAGGCAAGGGGGAAGAAATATTAAAAATATCGATCATATTTGAACACTGAGAATTCTTAAAAGCCACAAAAAGTGGTGGCTGATACCCATCCTTATTGTGCTGCTGATTCTATGTCTGTTCGTCCTGCTGGGCGGAACTGCAATCGCACCATTTATCTATCCGCTCTTTTAATGGCGTTTAAGACTTTTCGCACCTTCGTGGAATTGGGATATATCTGCAAAGCTGCCTCAAGCTCCTTGAGGGCCTGGTCTCTTTGCCCCTGTTCTTGAAGCACAATTCCCAGGTTATAATGCAGTTCCGAACTGTCCGGCACGAATTTCAAGCCGTTGCGATAAGCTTTTATTGCTTTATCTACCTTACCGCGCTGGAACAGAGCTAATCCCAGGTTATTATGTGCTTCGGCCCTGTCCGGCACCAATCGAACCACCATGGAATAATGCTCAACAGCCTTGTCATAGTTTTTCTTAAGGTGATACGCAAATCCTAAATTGAAATGTGACTCGGCAAAGGTCGGGTAGATACGCCCGACTCGAGATTATAATTGATAGCCGCATCAAAATCTCCTCCTTTGCCGCATAATAAACCTAATACGGCGAGAGCTTCATAATGATGCGGCAGAGAATTCAGAACCAAACGATACTGACCGGCGGCGGCGTTGTCTTTACCCACATCTTCGAGCAATTGGCCGTATTTCCAATGCAGCCACCAGTCCGATGGCGTTTGCTCAATCGCCCGTCGATACTGAGCTTCAACTTGGTTAATAACCTCCGGGGAAATAGCGGCTTTACGAGCATCGATATCCTGTTCCATTTGCTTGACCCGCTGATTCTGGTACAGTTGATTCGTAAACGGCGCCTGCTTTATATAATCATTCAGAACCTTCTCGGCGATGTTGTACCGGTCCCAATCCGTGTACGCCAAATCCCGAGCACATTCGGCCTCGGTCGGGAAAGGACGATCATCGGCCCTGGAACTTTTTATCCGCTCGGGAAGAATCTTTTCAACCTGCTCGAAAATCGCTCCTGCGAGAAGATAATTGCCTTTGAAATTCATGTGGACGTGCTCATAAAACAGTTCCTCGCCCGGAGTCTGGCGGGGACTGTTCTGTTCGAAAACTTCAGCAGCATCCACCAGGTAAACGCCGTCGGCAGTCTTGTTGCCGGCCGTGTCGCGCACAATCTCGTTTATCCGCGAGTCGGCGCGAAATCTCAGCGTGTCCAATTCACGCGCCCGGACATATCCGGCCCGGGCTTTCTCATACTCGCCCATCGCCCAGTAACACCGGCCCAGGCGAAACTGCAGGTCCGCATAGCTGTCATCAATCTTAGCGGCCTTCAGGTACAGCTCAACCGCCCCGGCGTAATTTCCGTCCGCCTCATGCGTAACGCCCCGCAGATAAATCTCATCCCAGCTTTTCTTTTCGGCATCT
>CAZHBL010000387.1:0-5625 GCA_964530105.1 uncultured Pirellulales bacterium
TGCGGGATGAAGTTCAATATTCCTAATCCGGCGAGCACAACCGCGACTCTGAGTATTCCGTCTGCGCGATTAGGCCGGGCGGATGTTCGCCGGATCATTCTAATGGATCGTGATATTCTGATTGGGCCAACAGAAGGCAGTCATATCCTTGCGGATTCTCTTGATGAAACCGTTGCTCTGTTTACACAAAATGGACGGTTGCAATGCAAGGCCAAAGATAAGATACTGGTTGATGACAAACAAATCGGCTCGACGGTCGGCCTGCCCTTTAACAAGCAGATCAGGATAGGGCAGATTTCGCTGGTCTTGACGGAACTCAAGGAGTAAGTTTAATGTACGAAAAACGGGGGGCATAGTACGGCGGAAGACTTATGCAAAAGTATCAATACCAACACGGTGATCGACCCCTTGAAGGATATACGATCCAGAGGGCAGCAGGACGCGGCGGATTCGGTGAGGTGTACTATGCTCTCAGCGACGGTGGCCGGGAAGTGGCCATCAAGGCGGTTCAGAACTACGAACAGATAGAGCTGCGAGGTATCAGCCACTGCATGAACCTCAAGAGCCCTCATCTGGTTACGATCTTTGACGTCAAGCACAACGACCGGAACGAGCCTTTTGTTATCATGGAGTATGTCTCGGGGCCATCGCTGCGAGATTTGCTTACGGAATCACCCCACGGCCTCGGAGTGCAAAAAGCAGCGTTCTTCCTGCGCGAAATCGCCAAGAGCCTGTCCTTCCTGCATGAGTGTGGCATCGTCCATCGCGACCTGAAGCCCAGCAACATATTCTATGAAAACGGCTACGTGAAGGTCGGTGACTATGGGCTCGCTAAATCCATCACCGCCAGTCGTCACAGCGGGCACACGATTACCGTCGGAACCGTTCACTACATGGCGCCGGAAATCGGCGCCGGCAGCTATAATAGCAGTATAGACATTTACGCACTCGGCGTGCTTCTCTACGAAATGTTGACCGGGGACGTACCCTTCATTGGCTCCAGCCCTGCTGAGATACTGATGAAACACATGACCGCCGAACCTGAACTCAGGCATGTCGAAGAGCCGTTTGCACGGGTTATTAAAAAAGCTATGGCCAAAGACCCCGCCGATCGCTACCAGACCGTGCAGGAGATGGTAGAGGACCTTTTCGGCTCGGAGAATATTCGGAACAGCGTATCTCATTTTTCGCCGGACGAGCTTTCGGTGGTCGCCGAGCGGGTCGCCGCCAAAGCGAATATCGTCGAACGGCCGCGAGTCGAAAGACCCAAAGATGAGGTGGCTGCCGAACCGACCAGGGAGGTGGGCAGGGACCTGGCGGATACGGCCCAGCGTTTCGCCAGACAGGCCGATGCTATGGGTCAAAAGGTTGCCGACAGGGTCGATGCCGAGGCTGGTAAGTTTTTGGGTTCAAAGATGCGTATCCCGGGGATTACCGATACTGTCGATCCTCGCCAGCGGCGTACGCTTGCTTTTGTTACTATGGCTTTAATTGCTGTCGGGGCCAGTATGCTGCATGGACCGCAGAATCACGGGTTTGTCCCAATAGCGATTGTGGTATTTGCGATGATTGCAGTCTGTTCCAAGACAATTCTTATCTCCCACCGGCGCTGGTTCGTAAATATAGAGCCTGAGTCACAGTGGATACTGAGGGTAGTCACGTGTGGTTTAGCGGCGCTGTTGACTTCGATTGTGGCCGGATTTGTTGGTATGGCGGGTCAATTCCAGGTCATGGGAAGAATGTCTTCCCATGGAATGAATCTGTGGTTGTCGCTGGCAATACCTATGTTACTCGTGGATTGGCGCCGAATCAGCTCTTCGCAGCGATCCAAGCGACTCTCGCTCGGCTCGGCCGTATGGATTGGTTTGCTCGGTGCAATAAGCGCGTCGATATTCGGGCAAGACCCTGTTATAGTAGCTGCGGTCCTGGCCGGTACATCTCTTGTGCTTCAGGCACACAGCTCATTTGGTAACGCGCCGCAGCCCGTCTCGGCTGCCGAAAAGCAGGCGATGAAGGCCCAGCAGAAAAAGATGAATAAGCAATCCGGCGGTGGCATTACCGGCAGACTTGTGCCGCCGTACATACGTGTCCTCTGGCTGGTTGGCTTCTTCATAACACTTGGTCTTGGATTGTTTCTTACAATCCTGGCGGGGGTGGGATTACGCGGTGACGATTTTGCAGTTACTTTAGCTTTTGGAGTTGATAGCCTCATACTGTCGTTGTTCTGCTTCGTTGGGGTCTTCCGCCGCAGATTTAAGGGCTGGTATCGCTATATTATCAAGCCGGCAATATTGCTGGTCTGCGTGCTCACAGTGGTCTTCTCATCAATCTGCATGGGCAACATCCCGCTCGATGACGAAACGTTCTTCATACTTCTTATATTGATAATCCTTCCATCGATTGGATTTTTCGTTGTTGCAATACTGCCGGCCAGCTTGTTTGTCGGCAGTGTATCCAAGCCTGTCGGACATCCGGCAGCCTCATTAAAGCAGCCTGCAATCTCGTCTCCAAAGGCGCCTGCCGGCGTCTCATCTTTCAAACGCCTCTGGGCGCTGATATTGTCGGCGGGAAGTTTATTCGGAATCTGCGGCCTGCAACGGTTCTACGTCGGCAAGATCGTGACCGGTATCATCTGGTTTCTGACGGCAGGAATTTTTGGAGTCGGACAGCTTGTCGATGTGATTATGATTATTGTGGGTAACTTCAAGGACCGTTATGGTATGCCGTTAGTAATCTGGCATGATAGCGAAGAGTTAAAGGTCAAAACTCCCAATGCCCATGTGGCCGATCAGGTCCGGGCTCCCGGGCTCGATGTCGCCGCCGCCAAAGACCAGCGAGCGGAAACGGTGCAGACGCCGGTAAAAGAGGCTTCGCCGGCGAGATTTGCTCCTGCCGCTCCAACCACGACAGTAATTTATGAATCGTTTCATCCGCTTGCCTTTCTGTTTTCAGGAATCGGCTTCATTCTGACCTTTGCGGCAATTATAGTGGGTTTGGCTGTAGGATTGCACATTCCCCACTTTGTGGCTGCCGGCTGGCCCAACGCACAACTTTCTGCACAGATAGAGCAGTTCTTCGGCTATCCGGACTGGCCCGAACTGGTTATGCGCCTTGGAACTATTCTGGTTGTGATTTTACTTCTGCTTGCAGGCGTATGTATCATCATCGGCCGGCGTCATCTTGGTGTACGTCACATGCTCCGTGCCATATTGGGACTTATGGCTTTCTTTTGCGTGCTTCTTATCTTCTCAAATGCGATGTCCGGCTACTACTTCCAGGAAGTTGTCAACATGATCAATTCCCAACAGATCGGGCCCGCCTTCGACAAGCTGCTCAGGTCCACTCACAACGAGCAGGCAGCCTTTGCCGGGGTTCTTTTCCTATTGTCAGTTGTAGTGCTGGCGTGGCCCGCCCGCAGCAGACAAATGATATTAACACCGGCACATTATCAAGGAGTAAGCTGATGTTTCATGCAATACCCAGAATATTCATAATGCCCCCGGCGATGATCCTGCTGCTACTTGCAGCGATTACAGTAATCATTTTGTTTATAAAGCTTTGCTCCAAGCGACCTTTGCTTGCAGGAGTCGTAGTTTTGGTGCCAATTCTTTTATTCGCGTCATTTTTTGTTCTTAGATTGGGATTCATTAAGGGTCACCGCCTGGAAATCCCCATAGAGTTGAATTTGCCTCGATCTGAAGATACAACAGCAGCTATATGGCTGCCGGGTATCGAAGATGAGTTTGAAGCCAATATATATCCTTCCGAACTTTCTGCCGTGCGTTCGCTTGGCCTGCATATAGCCGAGCCGGTCCGGGATGTTTTTGGTGAAACTTCACCGAGCGGTTTCATTCTGTTCCAGGGCGCTCACGAGCGAGGGCTTATGGAGGAATTTGGAAGGGCGATATCCAAAACGTTTCCCGATACTAAATGGAAAATCGCACCTGAAACTGTAGCTGTACAGCCGGACGAGGTCGGTATTCGCATAGACATCGTAAAGATCAATACACACCCGGCTCCCTGGAAAAGCGGATCGGAAAACGAAATGACGGCAGGTACAGTCCAGGCGAGCGTTCTGGCTGCGGACAGGCAGGAGAGTTTGAGTGCCGAGTTTGTGGACAAACCCTGGGTAGAGGATTACTCCGGCTTTTTGAATACCAGGCCGAATAGCCGATTTATAATCGCCAAATCGTCAGATAGCTGCATGACCGAAGCCGAAGCCAACAACCAGGCTGTCCAAAATGCGTGCACTCAGGTTGCTGATATACTTGGCCAGACTCCGCTGCAACGGCACGGAGTTCCGTTTCCTTTCGCTAAACCGGTGAATTCCGGTGATATTCTCGAAGGAGGTTTCATTCTGGATCGGTTCGTGCAGAGCTTCGATGGGACGGCGGGAAAAATTTGGCGACAGGCGATCCTGCTTGATACTTCCACTGAGAAACTTAAAAATTTGGCCCAGCGAAAAGCGATTATTGCACGAGCCAGGAAAACAGGTTTTGCGGGAATGTTCTTTTCCATTATCGGGCTTATTGTACTGATAACCGTAGTCTACACTTTCCTCAATGCAGCAACGAAAGGTTACTACACCTGGTCTTTGCGGATTGCAGGGATCGTTTTTGCTCTGGTCTTGATAATTCTCCTTCTCGTATAGCGAAGGTTTTATATAATATGCCTTTAGTTCCCGCAAGGTGGGGGCTTTGGCTTCAAGACGAATATGAACAGAGTTACAAAGGCAGAGCAGTACTTATTAGACAAGATACGCCGGGGCAACACACAAGCATGGTCGGAGTTTGTCGACCGTTATAGAGGTCGATTGTTGAGTTTTGCCCAGGCCAAACTCCATCAGTCTGCCGACGCCGAAGACGCCGTTCAGGAAACTTTCATCGCTTTTGTAAAGAGCCTGCAAAATTATCGAGGCGAATGTGCCCTGGAGACATACCTCTTCGCATTGCTTAGACGCAAGATAATTGATGCTTATCGCAGCCGACAGTCGAAGCATGACTGTTTGATCCAGGATACGTACGAAACTCAGGGTGATGATAAGGTGTCGGATCCGTTTGCGGATTTAGCCGGCCCGGCTCAGACTGCGAGCTGGTATGCCAGGGCCGATGAACAATACGAGCTGCAAAAACACACACTTACCGATGCCTTGTCCGAGCTGGTCGATGGCTTCAAAACCTCGCTGAACTTCCGTGACTTGCAGATAACCGAATTGTTGTTCTACTGCCATCTTTCCAACAAGGATGTTGCCAAAATCATGGGTCAGAAAGAAAAAGCCATCGCCCTGATCAAGCACCGCAGCCTCAAACAGATTCGCCAACGCATCGAGGCGTCCCGTATCCCGATCGGGCCTTCATCGGAAGATTTTGAAAACCTCCTGACGGATGTCTGGAAATTACAAAGATTCAGTTGTCCCAAACGAAGCACTATCGGGGCGTATCTGCTCGGCACTCTTGACAGTAAATGGCGTCAGTACGTCGATTTCCACATCAACACAATCGGCTGCAGATTCTGCATGGCCAACCTCCAGGACCTTCAGGAACAAAACGTGCAGAAGCAGAGCAGGCGGCTTCAGGCTCGTATTATGGAATCCACAGCCGGTTTTCTTAAGAAACCTCAATAAAC
>CAZHBL010000388.1:0-5617 GCA_964530105.1 uncultured Pirellulales bacterium
AAATTGGCTTTGTTTTTATCACCTAAAACCACCAAAAATCATCAAAATCTTTTTAAATCCTTACCATTACTGATTTAAAACTATTTTGCCTATATTAACATTGGCTTTGTTTTTTCAAATTATTGTTTTGTGCAAGGTTCCAGAATCCGTCATTGCGAGGCCGAAGGCTGTGGCAATCTTCTGCGTTACAAACAGAAAAAGCAATCGTACGGTTTGAGATTGCTTCGCTGCGCTCGAAATGACACACTCTCCATTCTTTGTTCCCAATTCAATATTAATATGTTAACTGTATATTATATCATATTAATTGTTAAATATCAAGTAAATTCAGGAAAAATCTCCATTACACGGCGACTTTAGCACAACCGCAGAGAGCATAGTGGTCTCAAAGAAATAAATCGACAATCGTAAATCTATTCGGCTTCCCACCAAAGTCTCGGATAGTCCTGGCCTTCGAGAATCCACCATATATCGTCAGTGCCGTTTTCAGTCTCGTCGACAAAGTCCCAGTCAGCTTTCAGAAACGCACTCAGTATCTGTGTTCAAGCGGTAATAGCCGACTCGATTTCAGATTCTAACTATCGTGGATTCGATTACTATGACTCGGCAAAGCGTCAATCAATTATATGTCTACGAGAGATAGTGGTAAACTTCCAAACATCCCCCTTCCATATGTTAGACGGATTGATCGGATCCACGGCATCAACTCGCCAGTAGTAGGTCTTGTTTAGTTTGAGATTGCCTGGCTCGAATGAGGTCTTTTCGGATGCCTGACGACCGGCGTAGATGTTGACGCTCTCCGGCGTTGCATCGCCAACGGCCTCCTCATCTTCACCGAAGTACACATCATAGTGCAGAACCGTGCTGCCGGGCACCCAGCTAAGGACAGTTGAATTAACGTTGCTAGTACCATTATCTGCCGGATCGGGATGGCTGACTGGAGCTGCTGTAGTGAAGCTCCAGATATCACCCTTACAGGGATTGCTGGGATCGGTTTCATTGACTTCATCGATTCGCCAGTAATATGTCGTTGCGAATTCCAGGCTGCCAGGATCGTAGGTGGTTACCTGGGCCGGCAATCGCCCATTATAAACACCGCCGTTCTCAATCGTGGCCAGAGCAATGGCATTTGCATCCTGACTCAGGTATACATCATGACTAACGGTCGACTCGACAGACTTCCAGCTTAGAATGATGGGTAGAATCAGCTCTTTGATGCCATTTTGTGGATTTGGAGAAAAGGCGAACAGTTCCCCAAGTTGCCACCACAGCTTCGGATAGTCCTGACCTTCATTAATCCACCAGATATCCTCGTTGCCGTTTTCCGTCTCGTCCACGAAGTCCCAGCCGGCTTCAAGGAAGGTGCCGGACATTCGCATCTCGGCAGTGGCTAGCTCAATCCCCCCGTCACTGGTTTTCTGCTCAATGGTCTCAATGTTCCAGAAACTTGAGGTTATGCTGCCGCTGTTCTCTCCCACAAGGCCGCTGACAGACCAGTAATCTCCCGAAACGTAACTGGCGGCATAACTGTTAGTAATTGCTCCAGAGGAATTAATTCCTACCAGGCCACCAATACACCACTCTCCCGAAACAATGCCATTGGTATAACAGTTCGTGATTGTTCCAGAGGAATTCTCTCCCACCAGGCCGCCTGTTTCGATTTGTCCCGTAACACTGCTGGTGGCATAACTGTCGGTGATTATTCCAGAGGAATTCACTCCCACCAGGCCGCCGACATGTTCAATTCCTGCTACATTGCCACTCTTCGTGTAACAGTTTTTGATAATCCCCATCTGTAAATAGCCAACCAGAGCACCAATATCATTTATAGCTCCATCAACAATATTAGGATAAATCAATCCCAGATTTTTGATTGTTCCTTCCTTAACGCAGCCAAAAAATCCTATATAGATCCAACTTGTAGATGTGTAGGTGAAGTTCGAGATTGTATGATAGTTACCGTCAAAGACACCTGTGAACGGCCAACCATAGCGTCCGATGATCTCGAAAGATTCTCCAGTATATATACTCAGATCGATATCGGACATCAACTTGAAGTGTTTATCCCATTCGTATGGAAACTGCCTGATCATGTTAAGCTCGTCAGCCTTATAAATCAGGTATGGATCAATTTCCGTACCGGAACCTGCAACATCTTCAAAAGGGGTTACAGTAGTGATTGCCGTTCCTGGCATATTCTCCCACCAAAGTCTTGGGTAATCTTTCCCCTCATCAATTGTCCAGACAGGATTATGAGCCCAGCCAATGAAGGTGCTTGCCATCTGCATCTCGGCGGTTGTCTTACCGATTCCACAAGAACTGGTTGACAGACCGCTTGACTGCATGTCCCAGTATGAACTGTAAGCACTCCCACCCATTCCGACCAGGCCGCCGCCGACAGACCAATTGCTCGAGACATTTCCCGTAGCATAGCAGTTGGCGATGATACCGCCAAACTCATTGAATCCCACGAGTCCGCCGACATCACTATAACCCACAACGCTACCTGTTGAATAGCAGCCAGAGATTGGACCATACAAATTTGATCCTACGAGTCCGCCGACACCATTACGAGATCCAGTGACATTCTCCTTGGAATAGCAGCTGGTGATTGTGCCATTATAATTGAATCCCACCAGCCCGCCAACGCCCTCACAACCTGAAATACTACCACCTTCAGTATAGCAATTGATTATTGTGCCGCAATTATTATGTCCCAGCAGGCCGCCAACACCTCGCCAATAACCAATACTTGAACCCAAAACGCTGCTCGTGGAATAGCAGTTGGTGATTGTGCCGTAATAATTGTATCCCACAAGTCCACCGACTGACCGATTACCTGAAACGCTTCCCCCTTCAGTATAGCAGCCACTAAGGATTCCACAATTGAGCCAGCTTACCAGCGATCCTATGACATGCTGTCCACTGATATTAGGATCAATCAGCCCCAAATCTCTTATCTCTGCATTTTCTCCCTTCACGTATCCGAAAAGTCCTATGTGGTTCGCATGTGTAGCCGTGTAGCTGAAGTTAGAGATTGTATGACCATTACCGCTAAATACGCCGGCAAAAGGATAGGCCTGGCTACCGATTATATAAAAATCAATCCTTGCTAAATTAATATCACTTGTCAACTGAAAATGTGCTGACATCAACCTTGGATTATAGCCGATACAATTCAACTCACCCTCAGTTGAGACAAGATAGGGATCATCAGGTTCTCCAGTTCCTCCTGAAAATGTGGGTAATGGAGATTGCGGCGAGAGCTGCCACCAAAGAATCAGATATCCCCCACCGTCCGGTTCAGCCCAAATATCATGGGGACCATCATGCGCACCGACAAAATCCCAACCTGCATCAATAAACGTATTTGAATCTTGCATCTCGGCGGTTGTTTTTCCAGTTCCACCGTCACTGATTGCCTGCCCGCTGGTCTGAGTATCCCAGAAAGAGTCCCTGACCACACCTTCATTCTTTCCCACCAGACCACCGCAATTATCACCAAAAATGCTGCCGGTAGTATAGCAGTTTGCGATTGATCCCGAATTATATCCCACCAAACCTCCGCTATTTGTACCTGAAACGCTGGCTGATGAATAGCAATCAGTAATTATTCCATAACCATTGTTTCCTACTAATCCGCTGACATTGGTTTTTCCTATAACGCTGCCGCCCTGGACATAGCAGTTAGTAATTGTACAGTAATAACTATTCCTTCCCACCAGCCCGCCGATATTTTCATCATTCCCATTAACATCTACATATTCGAGACCCAGATTGGAAATGGCCGCCTCGGAGTCTAATTGCCCGAACAAGCCCAGATAGCCCACGCCTTTGATCGTGAGATGCGAGAGGGTATGCCCATTGCCGTCGAGAACACCTGTGAAAGGTTCTCCATCAAACCGATTCCACCCCCAACGATCTGGTACGTCATTTGTGTCCGGCGCAATCACAGCCCTATCAAAGACTTTTCGACCGGGTACATTCGGGTCCATATCGATATCAGCGGTCAGGATGAAGTGCTTGTCGTAATCCTCGGGATTATCGCCAAGCAGGATCAGGTCATCTGCCGTGGCGATCTGGTATGGGTTGTTAGGCTCACCCGTGCCGCCGCTGTATTGGGCATGGGCTGGGAAGCTGAGAAGGCAAACTGCAATAAGTAAAGAGATTGTCCACGGTATTCTTGAATTACTCACCGTCGCCATTTTTGAACTCCTCTCGCCAATTCTAGGGCTATGCGATATACGCCTGACTTTTCAGTTGTCTAACCGCACAAATCGAATTAAACAGGCAAGATCCTTTCGCTACAGGTGTTATAATTAATATACCAGATAATGGTCGTGTATGTCAAATGAAAATAGTCTAATTTGCTTGATTTTGGCTGCCTTATTCACTCTTTTTTAAAGGCAGCGTGTTGTTTTTACTGCTGTGCAGACGAAATGCAAGAACTGGCTTGCCCACCGAGCCGAAATCGCCTGTTAATTGAAGCGTGCCTTCCTGGTCCGCCGGGATTGTTAAAGATGACTCGAAAAGTTCACGTTGCATTGGTGCAATGGTCAAATTCCATGTATCTCGATCTAGTGTCCAGCCGGAAGGTTTATCTGTAACTCGAATTGTGCCTTTTGCCGGCTGGTTTGCGAAGTTGTATGCGAACATACGCAGATGATAAGGCTTATCCGAATCTATTTGGTGTTCGTAACCTTGCGACCAGGGCAGTAGCTCGATTTTCATGCCGGCACTTCGCGGCATTTGCACTTGAAGTACAATAGGACAGACTTTATCCTCCCGCTTCTCGGAGCGAGTGAGAGTTGTCAGTTTTATCTTGTCGGTTTGTCCGGCGGGCAGGATTACGAACAAGGCTTCGCCGGACAGTTCAGCGGGCATTTCATCGAGCCTGCGGCCGAGATAATCGAATACTCCCTCGACCTGCCACGATTCGGGCAGCGAGAAGGGGACTTTTGTCTTAGCACGGCCGGGCCAGTCCACTTTCTTTTCCGCCCATGCTACCAGCACGTCCCGCTCCAAACCATCCGGCCGGGCGCGAAAGGCAATGACATGCGCATCGTCGGATTCCGGGATAACCCAGAGTCCCAGGCATTTTGCCCCGGCTAACAATCGGCCGACCGCCGCCAGAGCAACGTATGCCGGTCTTGGTGTCATGTCTTTCCGCAGCAGACCGAACTGCACGCCGTTGTGTCCCTCGTGATAGTTTCCCAGGATGAAATGGAAGTGCCGGACGCTGCCGGCGTACAGGCTGGATGCGTAAGACTGGGCGATGTAACGGGCCTTGCGGATTTCATCCTCGCGCGACAGTTCGCACCACGGCTCAGGGCCGGTGAACTTCAGACCTCGGTCGGCCTCGGTGACCCAGATTGGCTTGCCGCACGCCGCCTGCCGGGCGGGGGCCCACAGCCTTTCGTAATCGTGCGCCCAGTCATACGTATGGATGTTGTAGGTGTCGAAGTAGGACCATGCCTCGTTGTCCAGCAGGCCCTGCGTGTGCCGGGGCGTCGGCGCGGTTGTGTATACGTTCCAGCAGACCGTGACATCCGGGTCGCCTGCCTTGAAACCCATGTAGGCGGCTTTCTGGAAGCTGCACATCTCGTCGACGGTATGG
>CAZHBL010000389.1:0-5597 GCA_964530105.1 uncultured Pirellulales bacterium
TCAGCTCGATATTCGGCGATTACACCGTTGCCGGGTGTGAGAGCTACAAGCGAGTACTTGGAATCCGGAGCTAGACTCTCGCGAATCATCACCGCCGCTTTGGCGGAGGCGTTGGTATTGGTCAGGCTATCGACTCTTGCTACGATTGAGCCAAGACCTGTAAGCGATTTGAAAGCGTAATGGAACTGGTCGGATTGGCCCCAGATATCGGCGCCGGAGCCGGTCATTGTGTAAGTACCGACCGGACCCTCGATAAAGCTGCCGACAGATGCCGGGTAGCCTCTGAACCATAGTGACAATTCCACCACATCCTGCTGGGTCCAGTTACGCTGGCCCGTCAAGGTCAGCTCTGTTTCCGAATACCTGTCGTAACCCTGCTTATTGTTGTCATAGTAGAACGGCAATGATTGTCCTCCACTATGAACAATGGTTTCCTCCATATAGGAACGAGTGGTTTCGTCGCCGACCGCCGCACCTGTACCGTTGCCGGCAAAGTAAGGATCAGTTCCCGGAGCACCGTAGCCAAGCCCGTCGTGCCAGAAGTACCATATCTGGCGATCTCCGGCATCGTAGGACTCAAAATCGTCCACGAGAATAAAATCGGCTAATGTAAAGCTCCAGACTCTGCCTCTGCTTATCGTACCGTCGGTATTATACTCATCGATTCGCCAGTAGTACGGCCCACCGCCCCATTCAACACCTTCTGGGGGCGTGTAACTGGTCTCAGCCTGGCGCCCTCGATATATTTCCGGTGTAGAGGTATCGGCATTATCGACGGCATCTGCATCGGTGCCGAAATATACATCATGCTGCGATGCCTTCTCTCCAGCCGACCAGCTCAGAGGCAATGCCGCTTGAATATCCGGGATTGTTCCGTCCGCCGGCTTTGCATTCCAAGCCAGCATCGGGTCGCCCCTCATCGTCGTTTCAATCTCATCGGCCGACAACGCATAGTCATAGATTCGGAAATCGTCCAGAGAGCCGTTGAAGTATCCGTCAGCGGCGTACTGCGACCTGCCGAGCCAGTTGCTGCTTGTCTGGCCGAGGTCGCTCGGAACGACAGACGTCAAACCGCTGGCAATTACTGCACCATCAAGGTAAAGTTGCATGTTTCCAGATTTTACGACCGCCGCCAGATGATGCCAGCCGGAAGGCAGCGTGTTGGATGAATCTATCAGAGACTCGCCTGCTCCCCCGCCGGTCGTGATAGCCAGCCTTAACGGCCCATTAGTTCCCGTTCGCGGACACAGGAATATATAAGTTCCCGTGCCGCTGCCGAAATCGAAAATCCGCTGCCATGCACCGCCGATGTTGGAGAAATTAACCCAAGTGGTGAAAGTCGCACTCGACATCGAGCTGATAATCTCGCCGATCGGCAGTACTGCATAGTCGTCGGCACCGTCGAGCTTCAGTGCATCGCCGTCATAGCCGGCCGTCCACGTGGGGTCTCCCATCAGCCTGGCATGGTTGCCGTGGCCCGACCAGTCCAGAGCGGTCGTACCGATGCCTTCGTCGAACTTCCACCAGCCCATCAGATTCGGATCGGTGACGGGAATATCAGGAATCGTTTTGAAACTCCAAACGTCTCCTTTGTACGTGTTGGCGCCGTCGAGCTCATCAACCCGCCAATAATAAACCTTACCTAACTCGAGTGCACCGGGAGTGTAGGTCGTAAGTCCGCCGGATTTACCACCTGTGGCGTTGCCGACCGTATCGAAATCCTCGCCGAAGTATACAACATGCATTTTCGCACCATATCCCAGCGTCCAGGTAAGAGTCACATTCGTAGCTATATACTTCGCATCATCGGATGGGACAGGATTATAAGCCTTTTTGGGCGGGACCGTAAAGCTCCAGACATTACCCCGCCACGGGCTATCCGGATGCAGGTCATTAACCTCATCGATCCGCCAGTAGTAGGTTGTGCCATTTACAAGACCGTCCGCAAAGGGATATCCGGGAAAACCGACAATATAAAACGGCATGGTCTCGTTACTCCGGAATGCGTCTCCGGTACCGGCGTCCACATCCTCAAAATTATCGCCGAAGTAAACATCGTGTGAAACTGCAAAACCTCCCGGCGACCAGCTCAAGCTCGCCCATGTGTCCGGGTGTTGGCCACCATCGGCCGGATTCGGATTCCAGGCCTTTAGCCGCCCCAGCTTGAAGTTTCTCTGAATATCTGCGGGATTCAGAACACCGTCATGAATTCGCACGGCGGCAATGGAACCGGTAAAATTGAATGCTGCATCAACACCTGCTCCCGTACCGTCAGCCTGAGCAGCAACTCTGATAGGAGAGCCGCTGTAAGTGTCCAGAGAGATCGGGTCTCTAACGCTCTCTTGCTCGCCATTTACATAGAGACGTGTAGCAGTACCATCGTGTGTATAGGTCAGGTGCCACCATGTGTTGGCAGCAGGAGCAGGCGAGTGCGTACCCCACCAACCCATATCAGGTCCTCCCCAGTGCCCGACTGCACCAAATAAGTCGCTATTACCGTAGTTAAAGGCCATGTTGGTACCGTCCGGTCCGCCTCGGTGACCCCATGAGACAATCGTTTCTTCTGAAGGAATTGACGGATTGTACGCCCATACTTCGATCGTCCTCGTTCCGGCGCCTTCAATACCGGGTATCGATGTCGGCCCATCAAACCAATTGCTGCCGTCAAATGTCACAGCTTTCATGCCGGCAACGTCCTCTACGAGAGGGGACCCATTTGCCGTAAAGTCCCCAAGCGAACCGTGGTTTGTCCAAACCGTCACCCCTTGGCCATATGGAAGTTCCTCGGCCCTTAAATCGACTAAAAGATTTTCCGCGACGGCCACGTCAGCCCGGCTAACGCCGCACATAAAGACCAGCAACAAAATAAATGAAACGGAATAGATGTATTTTCTATACATAACAGTCCTCCTTAAAATAGGTTACAATAACCGACCTTCGGCACGAAACTCGATAAGATAACTTCTAAAACACTAATATCGACCGAGAATTATTATCTGTATAATATAATGTCTTAATATCCGGCTTTGCCCTCTTTCGACGCAGCGCCAATTCATTAAAATCGGCCAAAAGAATAATAGTAAAACCCATAAGCTCCGATAACCTATAAACTATCAAATTCTCCCTCAATCTGTCAAGATAAATCCGCCAAAAAGCAACACTTATTCCGGGAACAGATCAAAAGCATGAAATATTCTTTTTTTCATTCAAAGATATATACTCCTCCAAATATCAAATACAGCAAAATCACCAAATGTAGTCCACCAACATCTTACCTTCTGCCTCTGACATCATTTCTACCTCTTTTGGAGTAGATGCGTCTCAAATATTGGCTTTGATCAGTCCGACAATTCCACACCGACATCGAGTGGTCTGACGGAGTGGGTTTGTTTTGTTGTTGCCTGTGATAAATAAATTGCTTCCAAAAAATCTCCGAGACTCGCTACTTGATTCTCATGCCCCATGGCTGAAGCTGAGCCGAAGAATTCCGAATTGCCGGTTTGTGCGCCGTCAGCTCGGAAGATCAGGTCCTAAAGACTGCAGGAGTTCTAATAAAGACTCATCGGCTGGTATTTTCTGCTGCGCTGGCGATAAACCGTTACTCCTTTGCAACCAAGCTCATAGGCTAATTTATAGGCCTTATCGACGGCGGAAACCGTTGCCTTTTCGCTGAAGTTGATGGTCTTGCTGACCGCGGAATCGCAATGCTTCTGAAAAGCGGCCTGCATCCGAATATGCCACTGAGGCTTGATATCGTACGCTCCCCGGAAGATCCTGCGTGTATTGGCTGGAATCTTGGTTAGTTTTTGAATACTGCCGGTCCTGGCGATTAGTTTTTCAAGCTTTTCACTGTAAATACCCCGTTTTTCAGCCATTCGTTTGAAAACAGGATCTATCTGAAGCATTTTCGAGTCATCCAACACCTGGCGCAGAAAGACCAGCGAATAAACTGGTTCTATGCCTGAAGAGCAATCGGCAATTATGCTTATCGTGCCGGTTGGAGCTATGCATGTAAGAGATGCGTTGCGAATCTCCGGAGTTTTCCCGGTTTGCCATGTACTGCTATTGAAGTTGGGAAACGGCCCGCGCTGACCGGCAAGCTCGGCACTGGCCTCGTGCGCTTTGTTATTGACGAATTTCATCAGCTCGGCCCCGAACTCGACGCCCTGCTTCGAATCGTAAGGGATTCCCAGGGAAAATAGGCAATCGGCAAAGCCCATAACGCCAAGGCCGATTTTGCGATTGCCATGCGCCAGGCGGACGGTATCTATTACTGGGTAGTCGCAGACATCGACAATATTATCCAGAAAACGCACAGCCAGTTTGACAGTCTTGGCAAGTGCCGGCCAATCCATTGCCGCCGCCGTATCGGTAACGCTAACGAATTTGGCAACATTGATACTGCCCAGCGTACAGGCTTCATAGGGCAGCAAGGGCTGTTCGCCGCAGGGATTGGTGGCCTCTATCGGCCCGAGTGAAGGAGTCGGATTGTCACGGTTGATCCGGTCGATAAAAGCAACTCCGGGCTCACCGGTTTTATGCGCGCACTTGACGATCATTTTCCAGATGTCGCTGACGGTGTAGAACCTGCCGGCCCCCTTAGAGACAGGTTTGCCTTTACCGGAGAGTTTATAAAGATCGCCAATCGCATAGTTTGCTATATCGATTCGGCGCGGCAGTAAATACCTCTTGCCCGTGCGAGGATTTTTCACGATGTGCAGAGTCTTGCCGGACTTGAGGACTTTCTTCATCCAGCTATCGGTTATCTTGACGGAAATATTAAAATTGGTAAAGGCCTCCAGGTTCTGCTTGGCGTACAGGAATTTCAGTATGTCCGGGTGCTCGACGCTCATCATTCCCATATTGGCGCCGCGGCGAAAAGCACCCTGTTGAATCGCTTTCGTAGTCTCGGAAAAGACACGCCAGAAACTTATGGGTCCCGACGTCGTTCCGCCGCTGGAGGCAACGCGGTCGCCGGTCGGCCTTAATTTGTCGAAGGAAAATCCCGTGCCGCCGCCGGCCTGCTGAATGAGAGCCGTCTGCTTGACCGCCTCGAATATCCCCTCGATACTGTCCTCAATCGGCAGCACAAAACAGGCGCTGAGCATCCCGCGCCGTCCCGCGTTCATAAGGGCGGGCGAGTTGGGCAGGAACCTCAGCGATGCCATTAAGTCATAGTATTTTTTTTGCCACTGCTTGATTTCACCACGGCTCGCCCCGTATTTGGCTTCGGCCTCGGCTATCAGTTGCGCGACCCTGTAGAAAAGTCGGGCCGGCGTCTCGATGCACCTGCCCTGAGCGTCCTTGATCAGGTATCGGCTCTGCAGGACCTTTACGGCATTGTCACTAAGTACGGGGTAGATATGAGAATCAGCCATAAAAAACTCCGAACCTTGAAAACCGCTCAATGGCGGCCTCCACTAAAAGCCCTGCCTTATTCGCAGGGACGAGATTCTTCTTTTCGCTCGGAATGACGGTCGTTTGTTTTACCGGCTACTTTTAGCCATCGGAACCGAAAAATATCGCGAATTTTTTCACTGAATCGAACTCCCAGATGCTGCGTGCTGGTCTTGAAATCCGCCCGCTTCAAATCGTCA
>CAZHBL010000390.1:0-5553 GCA_964530105.1 uncultured Pirellulales bacterium
AAAAGCTCGTAGTCCTGCTCATCGACTATTTTCTTCATCGTGGCTTTATCGATCATACTGAACGATCCGCCCAGGACCAGAACGCCCGCGTCGATATAGTCGGGGATATTGCCGGCGTTGGTTCCGCCCGTGGGGACAAGACTGATGGTCTTATGAATCGCCGGATCGATAGCCTTGACAAAGACAGGGCCGCCGAGCTGCTTTGCCGGGAATATCTTACAGAGATTTGCTCCTTTGGAAAACTGACTGACGATTTCGGTAGCACTCCCGCAGCCTGGTATCATGGGAATCCGCCCTGCGAATTTCTCGAAACCGGCGTCGCTGAAATTAATCGCTGAGACAAGATAACACGCTCCAGCGTCCACAACCTGGTCGAGAGAAGGCAATGGGTCATCCGGATGGGTCTTGTTGTAAAGCTCAAGCATCTGGGGTGAATCGATAAGGCTTGCCGAGCCTGTCGTAAAATCAGGAAGCTCCTTACGCAGCCGGGACAGTTTATCCAGAGGTTGCTTAATCCGGCACGTCACCTCCATGTTATTGACACCTGCCTTCATCAGCGCCTCAACGGTTTTGACCACGTCGAGCTTGTCCTGGTTGAAGACCAGGATAAAGCCGTCTTTTAATAACGTAGTGATTGTATCTTTCAGGTCCATTCTTCGCTCCTTACAGTCTCCTTAAATGAAATCCGCCATCGACATTGATGACCTGGCCAGTCGAAAAATCGAGTCTGCCTTCTGCGATGGCCCCGACAGCTTTTGCAATATCTTCCGGCCGGCCCCATCGTTTAATCGGAGTTAGCCCCTCTGCGATGAGCTTGTCGTACTTGTCTTTTACAACGCTGGTCATATCGGTCGCGATAATCCCGGGGCTGATTTCGAATACCCCGATGCCAAATTCGGCCAATCTGTCCGCGTATAGTTTGGTCATCATACTGATACCGGCCTTACTGACGCAATATTCGCCGCGTGCCGGCGAGCTGGTGTATGATGAAATGGAGCCTGTGCTTACAATCCGACACGCCCGCTCAGGATCCGTTTTTTTCTGCTCGATCATCCAGTTTGCTACTTGTTGTGTCAAAAAGTAGGGACCCTTGAGATTGATTCCCAGCACCCTGTCGAAGCTTTCTTCTGTTGCTTCGAGCAGGTCCATTCGTTTCGAAGGCGCGACGCCAGCATTATTGACCAGCATGTCGCATCGTCCGAATTTTGACTTTGCTAGAGCAACCAGACTGTTGCGATCCTCGGAATTGCTGATATCGCCTCGCAAGATTTCACAAGCTGCACCGAGGCCCTTGATTTCTTTTTGTGTCTGCAGGGCTTTTGAATCGTCCGACTTGCCTTCGGCATCGAAATCAAAATAGTTCACTACCAGATTGTAACCCAGCGACGCCAATTCTTTCGCGATACCTTTTCCGATGCCGCGACTTGCTCCTGTGACGATTGCTACGGGTCGTTCTGCCATTTTCTTCAATCCTCTCTTTTGTTCTATTGTTCCAAATATTCGTTTATTTCATTCGCGGCAGCCATACCATCCGCCACGGCAGCTACGACAGTTGACGCTCCTCTTACAAGATCGCCGCCGGCATAAACTCCGGGTCTGGATGTCGCCTGTGTTCCTTCGCTTGTCCGGATAAGGCCGTCCTTTAAATCGACGCCCGGTAGAATTTCACCGATGTTCTCGATCGGCTCCTGGCCTATTGCTTCGACGACAATATCCATATCAAGTATATAAGCGCTCGATTCGATTGGTACGGGCCTTCGGCGGCCGCTTTTGTCCGGCTCACCCAGTCTCGTCGGGCACACTTTAATCCCTGTCAATTTACCATTGGTGGAATTAAAGCCAATAGGCTGAGTCAAAATTAGAAAATGCACGCCTTCTTTGATTGCCTGATTGCGCTCGGCGCTCCATGCCGGCATCTCCTTAAACGACCGGCGATAGATTATATAGACATCTTTAGCGCCGAGCCGTTTGGCGGTGGTGGCGACATCCATCGCGGTATTGCCGCCGCCGATTGCCGCTACTGTTTGGTCTTTAAGATTCAGCGAGCCTGGCTTTCTGGCCGTCGAAAGAAAGTCCATCGCATTCCACAAGCCGTCGATGTTCCCGTTTTTGCTGTCTATGCTGACGGAGTTCGGCAATCCCATCCCGATAAAGACGGCGTCGAATCCCTCTTTGATTATGTTATCCAGATTGAAATCGGCATTTAATTCTTTGCCCAGGCGCAAAATCATCCGCTCTTTCGGTACATCTGCAAAAATCGCCGCGATCTCGTTCCTGAGCGAATTGCTTTGCCTTTCGGTTGGGATTACTGATGCTATCATGCCGCCGAATTCGGTGCTCGCATCAAAAATTGTCACCGTATGCCCCACTTCGAGGAGTTTTGCCGCACAGGACAGGCCCGCCGGGCCGGCGCCGATTATCGCAACGTTCTTTCCGGTACTCTCTTGCGGTATCCGAAGTTTTGACCAGCCGTCCCGGTTGGCCTGCTCGGCCAGGTACCTTTGTATCTCGGCAATCGGCAGGGGACCGTCGCCGATAAAACTTTGCAGGCAGTGACCTTCGCACTGCTGCTCGACCGGGCATAACCAGGCGCAGACTTCCGGGAATATATTCGCTTCTCTTAATGTTTCATATGCGGCTTTTTCTTCGCCGTCCAAAAACTCTTTGATAAATTTTGGTATGTCTACGCCGGCAGGGCAGCCCAACTGGCACGTCGGTTCCTGGCACTTCCGGCAGGCTGATCCGAGCCGGGCAAGATTTTCTCTATCACTCATTCGGCCATGCTCAAAGATGGGGCCGTAAACTTTGTTGTCCCGAACGACACAACCCGTCATGCCGGCGTCACGCATAATCTGCGTGCAGGCGCTGCAGCTTACACATACTTTCTCCGAGTACATTCTACCGTCGTTGATAATGTCTTTAGCAAAATCCGGATATGCAAAAGCCATACGCCCGGCACCAACCAGCGTAGTCAGGCCTTTGGTTTTGTTTGCTGCTGCGACATTTGCAAAAAGAGTCCTTAGCCAGCTATAACCCGTGCCGAGCATGGCAATATCAGGGAATTGCTTTTGAATCTCGCCCGTCAGGTTGACAAGCCTCTCGACACCTACGAGTGGATGTTCCGGCTCCTCATATCCGCCTGCGATAGGCTCATTGAAGGGCCTGCCAACGTGTGGATTATAATACGGATTCGCTACCGTGACATTGATGAGCTTGAGTCCTCGCTGCTGCAAAAGCCCAATCAGCTTCTTGGGCTCGGTCAGGTCCGGTTTGGTGTAATCGTTTTCGTCGATAGCCCAGCCGTAAGGATAGGGAATTGCGTCGTAAATTCCGAGGCGCATCGCAACGACAGCTTCTTCGCCGAGTTCCTGATAAATCTTGTCGATGACTTGAAGCGGAAACCTGGTTCGGTTCTCGAATGAGCCGCCGTACTTTCCTTTCCTGCCGCGGCAGCCGAAAAGCTCGTTGATCAGGTATCCGTGGCAGGACTTGATATCGACGGCGTCAAATCCAACCTCAAAAGCGATTCTTGCCGCTTCGACATAAGCATCCTGGAGCTTGTCGAGATAGTCGTCAGTCACAAGCGGCCAGTCGTCAGGTATTCTGCTTTTTCTATTCGGATCGGGTTTTGGCTGGGGGGCCAAAGGATCACGGTACGGGTCGCGCTGGGCGATGATTGGATTTGCCACCCCTTCCGGCTTGCTGTACCTGCCCGAATGGGTTAACTGCAGCACAATTACGGGCTGATGGCCCGGCCCCATACTCTTGACGGCGGCCTGACGCATCATTTTGACCATCGCGGCGAAACTTTCCTTGTTCTTCTCGTGAATCCATAATTGTCTCGGATTCGCCCGGCCTTCGGGGACCACCGCTGTGGCTTCCGCCCAGATCAGCCCTGCGCCGCCGGCGGCAAATCTTTCGTATCGCCGGAGCGTCAGCTTCCCCGGCCGGCCCTGGGAATCGCCGTCGCAGCCCTCCATCGGATGCACGGCCAGCGAATTCGGTATTACTAATTCTCCAGCCTGTACGGATTCGGTCAAAATTGAAACGTCCTCGATCGCCTGGACGTTAACGCAGAGCCGTTTGCTTAATCGTTTTAAATCCGCAGTATCACGCAATCTGAATTCCCACATTTTATCGTTCGCCTCATCGTTTGCTCTTAACGAGTTTCTCTTTCAGGAATTTAGCTGTATAGCTGTTTTTGTTTTTGACAATTTGCTCAGGTGTTCCTGCGGCTACTACTGTGCCACCGGCCTCGCCGCCCTCGGGGCCGAGGTCTATTATATAATCTGCCATCTTGATTACGTCAAGGTTATGCTCGATGACAACAACGGTATTGCCGCAATCTGTCAGCCGCTGAAGCACATTCAAAAGGTTATGGATATCGGCGAAGTGTAGCCCCGTAGTCGGCTCGTCGAGCAGATACAGGGTGTGACCCGTCGCCGCCTTGCCCAGTTCGGAGGAGAGTTTAACACGCTGTGCTTCGCCTCCGGAGAGCGTTGTCGAGGCCTGACCAAGCTGCATATAACCCAGCCCGACATCGGCCAACGTCCGCAGGATCCGAACGATGGTCGGAAAGTTCGCAAAGAAATCCACCGCCTTTTCAATCCGCATATCGAGCACGTCAGCGATATTCTTGCCTTTGTATGTCACTGTGAGGGTCTCCGGATTATATCTTTTACCCTTACAACTCTGGCAGGTGACGTAAACATCCGGCAGAAAGTGCATTTCGATTTTCTTTGTGCCCTGTCCCTTGCAGTGTTCGCAGCGTCCGCCCTTGACGTTGAAGCTGAATCGTCCCGGTTTATAGCCTCGAATCTTCGCCTCACGCGTCATGCTGAACAGTTTTCTTATCACGTCGAAGGCCCCGGTATACGTTGCCGGGTTGCTTCTCGGTGTCTTTCCGATAGGTGACTGGTCGATCTCTATCACTTTGTCAATCTGCGACGTGCCAAGAAGGATTTTGTGTTTCCCGGGTCTCTCGCGAGACTGATAGAGCCGGCGTTTCAGAGCTTTGAGCAGAATCTCGGTTACAAGAGTGCTCTTGCCGGAGCCGGAGACGCCCGTGACGCATGTAAAGACGCCGAGCGGAAACTTGACATCGATATCCTTTAAGTTGTTTTCGGCCGCCGCTTTTACCTCGATGCATTTTCTCAGATTGTAACGCCTTCTGTTTGCTGGCAGGGCGATACTCTTTTTGCCACTCAGGTAATGACCCGTCAGTGAATTTTCACAGTCGATAATGTCACTGAGGCTGCCCTGCACGACAAGTTCTCCGCCATGTGCACCGGCGGCAGGGCCGATATCGACAATATGATCGGCGCTTCTGATGATATCCTCGTCGTGCTCGACCACTATTACCGTATTACCCAATTTCGTAAGCCGCTGCAGGATTCCCAGCAAACGGTCGTTGTCTCGCTTGTGCAGGCCTATTGTCGGCTCATCGAGCACATAGCAGACCCCGACCAGCCCGCTTCCGACCTGCGTGGCCAGGCGGATTCGCTGTGCTTCTCCGCCGGCAAGAGTGCTGCTCATCCTGTCCAGAGTCAGGTA
>CAZHBL010000391.1:0-5521 GCA_964530105.1 uncultured Pirellulales bacterium
GACGTTCGCCGTGGTCGGCGGCGATTTTGGCCGCTTCGCGGAACGTCTCGGCGATTTTCGCGGTGTTCGCCTTTGGATCTTCTCGCCATTTTTCGACGCCGAACTCTGCCGAGTCGATCCGAATCACGCCGTACTTGCGCACACCATGCTCGTTGAACACGCCGGCGATGCGGCATGCCATGCGCACAGCGTTGAGAAACTTCTCGCGGGCCTCGGCATCTCCCATCGCCGTATCGCCGACCGTGCCACCCCAGACCGGAGCGACAAGCGAGCCGACGCTAAATCCGTACCCCTGAATAAGGTCAGCGATCTCTTTCAGTTCGTCGTCGCTGGCGTTAGGGTCGGTGTGCGGCAGGAAAAGGAAATAGTCAATCCCATCGAACTTCTGGCCGTTCACCTCCGCGCCGGCGGTCAATTCGAGCATCCGTTCGAGACTGATCGGCGGTTCCTGGCCCGGTTCATTTCCTTTGCCGACCAGCCCGGGCCACATAGCATTATGAAGTTTGGGGAGGGTATTCGAACTCATCTTTCGCTCCTTTCCGGTTTAATAGCGCTCATGATAGCTGTTGATATTTTTTTCATAATTCACTCCTTAAATCATCGTAAAATAACATTTTGCAGCCATTTGCGAAAAACACAAGAAGATTTTTTAAGATTTAATATCTTCCGGCATTTAACAGAACCTGTTACTTTTCTTTTCGATGAATAACTACCTCCAGCGTTTGGTCTTCATTGACAACCTGTCCTTTCGCCAGTTTGATTTCGAGACGGCCGTTTTTGAGCGTGTAACTGCTTTTAACGGCTGTTTTATCCAATGTAACGGTCACTCCGGCCACGTCAAAATCATCCGGGACTGCAAAGGCAAGAGATTCGACACTCAGCGTGCCCCAGCGCACGGCGATCTTTTCACGTTGCGTCTTTTCGTCTCGCTTTTGAGTGAATGTTCCCCATCCCTCGGCGGCGGTAAAGGCGGCAGAGAAGTTATCAGGCGTGATCTTCGGCGCAAAACCAATGTGTTTCTTCGGGCCGTGATACTCGTAGCCGGCCAACGCCGTATAGACACCCCAGCTTGCCATCGCCCTGGCGTAATGGTCACCGCACTCAACCTCGTTGAAAGGATTGTGTTTGGCGGGGCTGTAACGTTCCTGGATACCGTAACAGATTGCAATGGCTTCGTTAACCATACCCTCCCAAACCATGTGCCCGGCGACCTGGTACTCGATGCCCGTCCATATCTCGCTTCGATATCGGACTCCTTCTTCCATATAGTCGCTCTTGGGCCAAGTGCAGGTAAACAGGCCGGGCTCACCGGCTCTGGCAAACCATCGCTCAGGCTTATGCACAGCATTGTAAGGCCCGACATCGGGCGTCCAGTTATACTTCCAGACCGACTGCAGAGCTTTGGCAACATAATCTTGCGGATAGATATATCCCAGGCCGAGTTGATGTGCCCAACCCTGGCCGAAAAGCTGATCGGACAAACATCCTTTAGCATACTGATATTTCGGATACTTCTGCAGGTCCACAAGCTGGATGAAATATTCGCCGTCCCAGAGCCGATCGACCGTGAGGCGGCTGCCGCTTTCGAATATCTTCCGGCAGCGTTTGGCGAACTGCTCATCGCCCATTTCTTTTGCCATCTCCTGCCCGGCACAAAGCGCCGCAAGGTACAGCGAGCCGACGAACGTATTCGGCCCCTCAAAATTAATGTCGTAGGTGTTGTGCTGGCTGCCCTCGATGAGACCGTCATCATTACCGTCTCTATCGATAGAGAACTCAAGCGCCTTTTTAATGCTGGGCCAGTTGCGCTTTAGAAAGTCATTGTCGGCGGACATCTGGTGCTCGCGATAGGCCTTGAGCACGGTGCCGCACTGGCCATCGGCTGCGTAGGCTCGGTTGCTCCTGAAACCTACCAGGCCGCTCTCGGCATCGAAGCCCTGCCCAAAATCCTGCATCTCTCTTGCGCTTCGTTCAAGCTCGGGAAACAACCGGGCAGGGGCGTGCGTATAGTTCCACACGTGGGTACAAGTGCCCTCGCAGCAACCGACTCCTTCCCACGCCCAGAATCGGCCGTTCTGCCACCACTGGCATGTCCCCGTAGCCAGGTTGCTCACGGTCGAATGCAGGCGAAACAGCAGCCACCGGGGCAGCGTGCTGTTCACATAGTATGTCTCATACCATTTTGCCGTATCGCCGGTAAGGCGGCTCCAGTCGTCCGAGATGTAATGAGCAACATCTATGGCACTTTTGAAACGATTGGCGTATTCATGGCCGTGCTCGTGATTCGGAAAGAACCATGTCAAAACAAATCTAAAGACATGCCTGGCGTGAGGCTCCAATTCGAAGGTGCGGCTCGCCAGGGCTGCATTGCGCCTTTCAGTGGCAGGATACGCAACGTCCTGTTCGGCGTAGAGCTTTACATCTCGATCACCAACGGCCTCAAGAAGTGTGTTCGCTTCCTGATGCGAAGCGCCTTGCTCCAAAAGGGCCAGCACCATTGAGCCATAGTCGGGAAGCTTTTCAATCGGTCCTATCGGTCCCCGATGAGGCTCATCCGAGAGCTCGATCTGGTCGATATTGATATGCCCCCAGCCGCCGGACAACTTATCGACAATCTGGATTTTTGCCGTCTTGCCCTCGAATTCCTGCACGTTCCAGAAAAACCATTCGAGCTTCTCATTGTTTTTGCCGGTCGCCGTGCGAACGATCCGGCCGTCTACAATCAGGTTGATGCAGGTCTCTCCAGCATGGTCGCCGCCGCCAATCAAAAAGTTGATGAACTTGTGCGAGATTTCAAAGGATGGAGAGGTTAGCGTGCCGCCAGGCCCATCTCCACCCAGATACGTATTGACAAGGCCTTCCCCAAGAAAGCCGCCGACCTCCTGCTGACCGGCAAGTGTGCCCTTTGCAGGGCCTTTGCCGAAGGCTTCTCCCGCCGTCTCCCATTTTCCATAATCCGGGCCCTCGAAATCCGCCAGCACAATTTTCGCTCGCGGCTCGGCGGCCCCTTCCGGCACAGGTGCCTTCTCAGCCGTGTGCACAATCAAGGTCCGTTCGTTTTCATTTACTATCCGAGTACGACGCAGAGCATTAACCGCCTTGGCCGAATCAATCAGTACGGCGTTCTCAAGCCAGCCTACAATGCCAGTAGTAACATTCGCATCGGAAACATTCTCCACGACAATGCTTAACATCGTAGCCGGCAAGGCCGAATCCTTCGCGTTCAACGGAATAAAGGGCGATGAACAAGTCATTGAAACTTTAACCGGGAACGCGTCATTACCGTACCGGACAAAGGCAATCGGATATTCACCGGCAAAATCCATCGTCCCGAAATCCCGGTCTAATGTTTTTGCGGTAGTCTGGCCGTCCTTCTCTACGACCACTGCAAAGCCGGAATCGACGGGCGAATCCGGCCGATACGTACGGTAATTGTCTGCTCCATAACCGCTGAAAACGTGGCGGTTGAAGATTTGCCAGACGGCGAAAGTGCCGTCGCCCCTCAGGTATAGCTGGCCCGCCGCGATGCCGCCGACCGGCATTCCAATCGTCTCAAGGTCTTTGCCGCGATAGACCAACTGCTGTCCCCGTTCCAAGAGCCGCTTCATCGTGTCCGGCGAGAGCCTCTTGTCCGCCGGAATAAGTTGCTTCGGTACTTTCGTGACGGCACGTGCGGTGTTATGGACCGCCGGATAATAACAGCAAATCATAATCCCGATGATTGTCGTCCATAATTTCTTCATTGTTCAATCCCTCTTTTCATATATGAAACAATTTTATTTATCAATTCCGGACTTCAAGTGCCCCACTTGTTGAGTTTAATTACCAACAGCGTCGGCTCGACAATATGCAGGTTATTCAACAATGGTTCGGTGTACTTGATGTCCCCGAACTCGGCTTCGTTGAAATGATGCTGTTTGCCCACGTGGTTGTTCCAGTCCACACCTTCGGTCAGGAATCCATGCCGGCCGTGATGATGTTTTGCAATTGCCCGCAGGATGGTAAGCCCGTTGGCAAGATACGATTCGTTATTGGTATCGGTATAAGCTTCGAAATATGCCAGCGCCGCTTCGGCATTCTCCCACAGATACGCCGTGTCCCAGCTCTTTTCCATGTAAAGCAGACCTTTAGTCTGTACGCCGTTTCTGTCATCAGTCATCTTGAATTGGTCCAGGCCGGCAAGGCATTTATCGTAGGCAAAATTACGGATTTTTTCGTCGCCGAGTAAATTAGCCGCTTCTCGCAGAACGCGAAACGCCACGGAGTATGCAACATTTTCATGCTCGTCATAAGTATCGTGATTAATGCTGCCGAATATCCCCCCCGCTCTAACGAACACTCCGACCTTCTGTTTTATTTCGTCTTTGTAATCGGCCAGACCTCGTTGCGTCAGACCTGTAAATAATTGAATGATAAACAATCCATCGGCGCTTTTCTCGAAAAGAATATCGCCATCCCCGTAGGCGTTTTGCGGGTAATGCTCGCCGTTCGGTTTGCAGCGCCGAGGGTACCAGCCGTTGGAAGTGGCTTTAATATTAGCATCGATCCAGGCAGCGCATTTCACGGCGGCCTGATGCATCTTGTTTTTTCTTTCACCCTCCAGAAGGTCGCCGAAGATAAGAAGCTGATAGGCGATCTTCGCCATTGAGCCGGGGCAAAACCAGTTGCTTTTGTGCTGGTAATTGAGGCAGAATTCGTTCTTCGCCGTATCGCGATAACCTGTTATGAATCCGGTTTCGCAATCGATGAATCCATCTTCGAGAACATGATCCAGCAGCAACAGAGCCTTCTCGGCGAGGGATTCATCTTCTGCATATTTTGCGAAAGAATAGAGTTCATACGCCCCGCCGACAGCGTTCGCTGCCCAGCCGGGTCCTTCAAGGTCGCCAAAATCGTGCCAGTGCATTATCTCGCCGGTCTGGTCCACAAAACTGGACTTGCAGACCAGCTTTCCCTCAAAAGGGACGAGAGTACCCTCCGCGAATCGAACAGAATCCCGCACCGAATCAAGAATCGTATAAGAAGGATTCTCCGGCAGATAGAAACTTACCCCGACTTCTTCCAGCTTGATATAATCGAGCCCTAACATATAGTTTTTCACGGCCTTTTCATTTGCGCCGACAATTTCGAACCGGAGTTTATGCTCGCCCTTTTCGAGTTGATGAATACCCATGTCCAGGGCGCCGGTCGCGATAACACCGTTGTTGAAAAGGTCGATCGGTTTACCGAGCTTTTTGCCGTCCATGTATAGCTGGACGATGCCGTAATCAATCGCTTTTGTGAGCTGCATTTTCAGACGATACGTTCCGGCCTTCTGAACTGGCACGGCCAAATCGAGCGTATCGCCGGGCTTGGCCTCTATCCACCAGAGATGAGTATCGCCGCTCCAGTTGGGGCCGAAGCCATACATGTCCTGCAGCTCGGCCCGGCCGGCTGTTTTGGCAAGGATTTTCAGCTTCTCGCCCTCCAGCGCGCCTTTGACTTTGAAGACTTCTATTTCGCCCCAGTATCCTTTGCGCTG
>CAZHBL010000392.1:0-5512 GCA_964530105.1 uncultured Pirellulales bacterium
TAAATAGTTAATTGCCGCTATTTTGTCAAGCGAAATTTGTTTTTTATGCTTTAGTTTCATGGTCAGTGGGTGCCTGCCGCTATGAAATATTGGTCTATCCGAAAGGTCGGTATTAAGAAGTTATGGACGCTAAAGTGGCATCGACAGTTCGATACAGGCGGCGTCTGGACCAAAGCAGGCGCCAGTTCAGCCGGAAACCTGGCCCGAACGGATGATAAAGTCCAAGGAATATTAGCCAATAACAAGCGACTGATTCTCCCACTTCCGATCCCGGATTCACAACCATTTTGTTCCTAAATTGGAACAGCAACCATATTGACTATTTGTCTTGCTCTACAAGCTTCTTGAAACGGGGGTGGTTGCGTAAGGGGTCCCATGCCGGATCGAGTCGAAGTAAAGGAATCGACAATTCTCCGGGGATAGACAGCAGATATTTGAGCTGTTCTATAGCGAGGTCGTACTCCCCGGCCATACAATAGATATGGGCTAAATTTTTGATAAACAATAGACTAACGGTTGCGTCCTTGCTAACGGGAAGCATCTCCACTGCCAACTTTCCTTCCCGGATCGCCTCTTCTTTGTAATCCAGACCTGCATAAACTATGCCGAGCAAACTATGGAATCGTGCCTTCTCCGGCTGTTCGGCGATTTTGGATTCGAGGAAGATTCGAGCATCGTTATAGTATTTTTTCGCAAGATCCTTGTTCTGCATATACCCACAGATCTGCGCAAATCGTAGAGCATTGGGGAAAAAGTAACCAGTATTATCAACATCATCAACATCTTCTGATATTAAAGAGAGGCGATCCAAAGCCTCTTGATAGTTCCTATCGAACACATCGACATCGATCAGCGAATGAATAATTGAAGGATATTCTGCTCCCTTTGCATTCTTTAACGCCTCTTCCAGGACCGCCTGCGCCTTCTCGGTACTCTGTTGCCAGCGCAGGTATACCTGGGCCTGAAGGTTATAGGCTTTTGAATCATCGGGAGTCAATAAAATGGCTTTTTCACAGTAACGTATTGCTTGCGGATACTTCCTCAGGAACATATAAGTTAATCCAACTTCTATGGCCAGGTTATTGGAAAGGGAATTAAGCTCATATGCCTTCTTAATATTAGCCAATGCCTGCTCGAATTTCCCCTGCCGCCTTTGTATAAAACCGGCGAAACTCAATGATTCGCTGCTGTTGGGTTGGCTTTTCAGGACGATTACGAACTGCTCAAGGGCGCTGTCATAATCCCGAAGACCTTGGAAGTAATAATGCCCCAGAGCCAGATGTGCTTCAGGCAGGTCAGGATCAAGTTGTAATGCTTTGTTTACTGCTTTCTCTGCCATGATAAGGCGTGAATCGCTGTGGTCATAATGCCAATACATCATCGAATGAGCCCTTGAGAGCTGCGCGTATGCCTGAGCTAAATTGGGATCCAGGGCGAGAGCCCTCTCATACATTAGAATAGCATTACTGAGATCACTTTCGACATATCTTCGATTGTAATATTCGTTGCCTCGCAGGTAATACCCATATGCCTCCGTGTTTTCCGTTGGATATTGCTCGTTTGAGGTAAGTAACAGAGCGAGAACGGATATCCCAGCAATAATGATAACCGCACTAATAATCATTGCTATTCTTCGCAACTTCGCAGTAGGCGCAGTCTGAGGTTTACTTAAAGTCTCACTGATTTCTCTGGCTGCATCTGCAATGTCCCCAAGCCGCCGTTCAGGATCCTTCTCTAAACAGCGTTGCAGTAGTGTGCGTATATTCGCGGGGGTGTCCTGCGGCAGCAGTTCCCAATCAGGCTCGCGTTCGATTATGCGTGCCAGTGTGTCTGTAGCAGTCTCGCCTTCGAATGGAAGTTGGCCGGTCAGCATCTGGTACATAATGCAGCCAAACGACCAGATATCCGTGCGATGGTCAGTCTCTTTGCCGCGTGCCTGTTCCGGGCTCATATAAGCCGGTGTGCCGATCACGCGGCCTGGATGAGTTTCGGTGATTTCGCCTTTTTTGCCTTGTGTTGCAGTTGCCTTGGCTAAACCGAAATCCAGCACCTTGACTCTGCCTTCTGGTGTTATCTTAATGTTGCCCGGCTTGAGGTCACGATGGACGATGCCTTTTTTGTGGGCAACTGTGATAGCTTCAGCGATCTGTTGGCTGATTGATAGGGCTTCTTTAAGTTTGAGCGGCTCGCGAGTAATGTGCTCGGCGAGCGTTTCGCCCGGGACATATTCGAGAACTAAGTAGCCGGCACCTCCATCCTGCTCTATGATATCGTGGATGACAGCGATATTCGGATGATTCAAAGAGGCCAATAATTCGGCCTCGCGTCTGAAACGCGTCCTGGCAGTCGAATCGCCCGCCATAGCAGCAGGGATACTCTTGACTGCGACTGAACGCTTGAGCTTGGTGTCACGTGCCAGATAGACAACTCCCATTCCCCCGCGGCCGATTATTTTTACTATCTCGAAACTGCCAACTTTCTTACCAACAAGATCGTGTTCGTCCGTAATAACTTCAAAATCACTCTCATCTGTCTTTACGAGAGAAGCAAATAAGGTGTCTATTTTCTGCAGCTTTTGTATTCTTTTTCTTACTTGATGCTCAAACTCAGTGTATTTCTTCACAAATTCATCGATAACAGGTTTTTCTCCCCGCAATTGCGCATCGACAAATTGCTCTACGGCTTCTTCGAGAAAATTCATTTGGTTGTCATGAAGGTTTTCGGCCATCAGTCGCTCTCAAATACACTGGTCAGTGCCGCCATCGAACGAGAAACCAGCTTTCGTGCCGCTTCGCTGCTCTTGCCCAGTTTGTCCGCTATCTCATTATAGGAAAGTCCCTCGATTTTCGTTAAGACAATCACTTCTTTATACTCTGGTCTCAGTTTATCTATTGCTTTTTCGAGTTTCTCCAAATCTTCTCTTCTGGACATAATTACACTTGGCGTAGTCGCCTCGATTGGTACGTGAGACACGACATCTTGACTTGCTGTATTTGGCCCATGTTTGCCGAGTCTAATTTCTTTACGAATATCACGTTTATCAGCATGCAATTTATCTAAATTGTCCCGAAGCCTGTTTTCAGCTATTGTCGATATCCATCGCAGAAAGTCCCCCTCATTCTTGTACGTGAAATTTTCTATGTCCCCTAAGGCGGAAAGAAGGGCATCCTGGGCCAGATCCATCGATTCCAGCTTGGAACGAAGCTCCTTGCCCATGCGCAGGCGCATTATCCAGTGCACCCTTGCTCCATAGACCGTCCATAGTTGGTTTATAGCAGACTCATTGCCGTCCTTGGCCAGGGCGACCAACTGCCGGGTTTTATCAGCGAGACTATCTCTCAATTATTTCTAACCTCCTAAGATCAAGAACCTTACATAAATTTTACCAATTTTCTAAAGAAATTTCAATTGGTTTGTCCGCTTTCCCCTGTTTTTCCGCTTATATACAAGAGCAGGCCTAAAAAGCCGTAAAGTGACGTAAAAGAAAGTGAATAGAAACTAAAAATATTTAAGGAGACCAAAAATGAATAGTAAAACGAGTCTAAAAATGTGCCTGCTGACCGTATTGATTCTTTTAATCAGTATGGTCGGCAGCGCGAACGCAGATTATATCTTCGGTACTCCCACTAATCTGGGGCCAACCGTTAACTCGGTCTCGAATGATCAGGGGCCAAGCATCTCGGCCGACGGCCTATCGCTCTACTTCAGCGACCACGAAAACGCGCCATATCGACCCGGCGGATATGGCAGATCAGACATATGGGTTACAACCCGGCAAACGAAAGACGATCCCTGGGGAGTCCCGATAAACCTTGGGCCAATTGTTAACAGTTCAGTTGAGGATGAGCACCCGAGCATCTCTGTTGATGGCCTTTCGCTATACTTCGGATCCACCCGAACCGGTGGATCAGGTTATCACGACTTATGGGTCACAACCCGGGAGACGAAAGACAGCCCCTGGAGTACGCCGGTGAATCTTGGATTAACAGTGAACTCAGAATACTCAGATTGGGATCCTGATATCTCGACCGATGGCCTGTCGTTATACATTTCTGATTATCTAAGCCCCCGGCCTGGCGGCCATGGTGGATGGGACATATACGTAACGACCCGAGAAACCGTCTCCGATCCCTGGGGTAGCCCAGTGAATCTTGGGCCGATTATCAATAGTTCGGAACACGAAGCTTCACCCGACATCTCAGCCGACGGTTTGACACTGTTTATAGTCTCTACCCGTTCCGGGGGATTAGGCGGTGGAGACCTCTGGATGGCGAGACGGAAAACGCAAGACGCCGACTGGGAACAGCCCATTAATCTTGGGCCAATGGTTAACAAAAGTGGTTTTGATGCTATGCCGAACATCTCGTCCGATGGACATACTCTCTATTTTTCCTCAGAACGCCCTGGGGGATCAGGTAACGCGGACCTGTGGCAAGTGTCCATCGAGCCCATCCTGGACATAAATGGCGATGGTATTGTAGACTCCGCCGATATGTGCATAATGATTGACCACTGGGGCACGGATGAGGTATTGTGTGATATTGGTCCGACACCTTTAGGTGATGGTATTGTTGATGTCCAGGACCTGATTGTCCTCGCGGAGCATTTGTTTGAGGAAGTGAGCGATCCCACGCTTGCAGCTCACTGGCCATTGGACGAGACAGAGGGCATGTTCGCTGCTGATAGTGCCGGTGACAATGATGCCTTTGTTGTCGGATGCGCTGCGTGGCAGCCCGGTAGCGGTCAAGTAGATGGTGCGCTTCAGTTGGACGGTATCAGTGGCTGTGCCATCGCCGGCCCTGTCCTGAATCCGGCATACGGTCCCTTCAGCATTTTTGCCTGGATCAAGGGTGGTGCGCCGGGACAGGTCATTGTCTCGCAACAGGCTACGGCCAACTGGCTGGCAGCGGATGCCGAAGGCAATTTGATGACAGAATTAAAAAGCTCTGATCAGCTTGCAGATCCTCTGTTTTCCGAAACAGTTATCACTGATGGGCAATGGCACCGCATAGGTCTTGTCTGGGATGGCTCGAATAGAAAGCTGTATGTCGATAGCATCGTAGTGGCTGAAGACACACAGCCCGGTCTGGAAGGTTCTCAAATGGGTCTATACATCGGTGTCGATAAGAACTACGCCCCCGGCACTTTCTTCTCAGGCCTGATCGACGATATTCGCATCTACAACCGAGCCGTGAAACCGTAAGAAATCGCAGGTCTGGCATATTAGACGACTCGGAACGGGCCTGCCAATTATGGCTTTCGATACGAGTCTATAGACAAACGGGCTGTGGGCAGGATGCCTGCAGCCCGACTATTTTTCCCCAATTTGAAGTTTCTTATTGAAATGCGGGCAGAAATATTGTAGAAATTAGGCAATCTTTTATGCGGTATTAACTTGTTCTTTGAAATCATAGTGATATAATGGTAATTTAACGGATAATTTTAGAAGTTGAACGGATTCCACTATGACACGGAACCGAGGCAAAAAGGCGCTTTATGAGGTTATGAGCAA
>CAZHBL010000393.1:0-5490 GCA_964530105.1 uncultured Pirellulales bacterium
TTCTCTCCCGAGGGCAAGCTAATCTGGCAACTCTATGGGCACTTCTTCGTCGATGTGGCCTGCCCCGATCCTTCAACCGACGGTCGTGATATGTGGGGCATTCAGGAACACTATGTAATGGATTACAGCAAACTGCCCGGTAAAGAAGCCGAATGGGTCGGCTACTCCCTGGATCGTCACCGTTATCCGGATGATCCGCGTGGACTGATGTTCGTCAAACAGCAGGGTGAGCACGGGCTGACCTCGCCGCAGATCGTTTACTTGCAGGACAAGCGCTTCATGTTCGTCGGCGGAATGTTTGCCAGTAACTTCATCAATATCTTCCGCTACGACGATGAAATTGCCGTCCCTTCGGGTTTGATTATGCAATGGACCGGAGGATTGTACCGGACAGATTTGAAATGGCCACCCGGCAGGCCCAAAGAAACCTTCATCTGGCGTGACCGGGACGGCGACGGAAATTACCAGAAGAACGAATACGAGTCCAACTGCCAACGTGTACACCCGGGACCGTTCTGGGTCGACAGGCAAGGGAACATCTGGATGGCTTACAACTTTTTCCGCTACGACTTCCAGGGGCTCGACGAACACGGCAATCCTGTCTACATCTCTGACAAGATTACAATCATGGACAGGCCCAGGGGACTTGAGAAGGTTGCACGGGTTTGGTATGACACTGACCGTGATATCCTTGTTGCGGCAGAACAAGGCCGGGACATGCGTCATATCAGCAAGGTTTTTATTTGTAAGAACTATCTGGCAGGCAACTGTGATGCTGTTACGTTTGTTCCGGGAGCGAAAGGTGAGGCTGCCTGTGTTGCGGCAGCGGGTGATTATGTCTTTACCGGCGGCTGGAAAGAACGTGGGCGTATCTGGGTCAATCGCATTTCTGACGGGGCAGATATCGGCTCCTTCGATCCGGGCCCAACTCTGGGCGGAGTTGAGAACACCGGCTGGATTGACATTATGACGGGAATCATCGCCTATAAGCGCAACAACGGTGAATATCTGATCTGCGTTGAGGAGGACTATAAGGCCAAATCCATCATATATAGATGGCGGCCATAAGTATAATTACTCCGGAACTGAGCGTGTATTGCAGCGGTGCTGTCACGTGTTACTGAAACTTGTGCATCGAATATTGCCAAACCACGCTCAGCGTTCAACTTGCAGATTTTGTTTCACGTCACCGCACTGCACTTGATAAGTTCCGGCATCGGGCGCAGTCAGTTCCTTAAATACGACATCTTTTTTCTCGCCGGCCTGCAGCCACAGCCAGCGGATTGTCTTCTGTCCAGCCACGGCAAGCTCTATTTTCGCAAGTCCTTCCTGCTTGCCGTTTTCAACCACAAGTTTCACTCCATAAGGCTTGCCTGCTGTTATCCGGCTAACGGTGTCGTCCGCTATGAGCTTCAATTCGGTGCAGCGGGGACTGACCGTGGGAAAATCGACATTGTGTAGTTGAACATGCATGGTGTCGTTTAACACCATTGCTTCGGGCGCCTTGGGCAGTAGCGGAAATTTGAAGTCTTCGAGTATGAGCCGGTCCACACCCGTGCATATCAGCACGGGGCGCAAGTCTTCTTTTTCAAAACGCAGCCTGACATTGTCGAACTGCAAATTCTGTACGTTCCTCGCGTGGAAGCCCCATGCCGGCAGGGGCCGGGCATCAACACCAGGCGATTTCACGGTCCTGCTTGCATCTTCGAGTGTGCCGCCGCCTTTGTATTCGATAGTGACATCGCGGAAGACCACGTTCGTGAACTTGGTTTGGGCCCAGCTTTCAACCGCAGACGCGGCCCGATATACGCCGGTGGCCGTCACCCGGTTGATGATGATGTTTCCGGCGGTGTTGCCGGATTTCAGCGTGAAGTGAAACGGCGTCGAAACGTTGTGCATCGTGATATCGGAAATCATCACGTCGTCGAGCGTGCCTTCTGTGGCGTCCCAGCCGCCGGGCTGCAAGTTTATGCCGGCAAGCATATTGTAACGGTCCGACGAGCGGTGGGGATGTACGCCGGGACCGTAAAAAAGGCAGTTGTGGATGATCAGGTGCGTGGCCGGGCCGATCAATCTTATTCCGTTGCAGGAGGAGTTGATAATGCAATCGGAAATCAGGGTATTTACCCAATAGCGGCCGGCGACCGAATCATCCCCGGTGAAGAACTGGCAGCCGATGATACTGACGTTTCGGCAGGGCCGGTTTGGTGCCCCGCGGAAATGCACGCCGTCCCAGCCGCCTGTAATTTTGACATTGCGAATTTCCACCTGGTCGCTGATCTGAAAGAAAATGGCGTAGTTGGCCGAGTCCACGAAAGAAACGTCGCGGACCGTGACTTTGCGGCAATTAACAAACACAAAGGTATGCGGGCCGCGCATCCGTTCCTCGCCGGTTGGATCGAAGACTTTGTTGCCGTCAATTACGCCCTGTCCGGCAATCGCGATATCTTCCAACTCGTCCCCCAGAATCAACGCCCTGTGCCACTTGCCCCATCTGGCTTCGGGCATGAACTCGGGAATCACAGGTTGCTGATATTGGTCGAGATCCGGCGTCCCGACGAGCGTGGCGCCCGCTTCGAGAAAGAGTGTCACATGGCTCTTGAAATGCACTGTCCCGGAGAGGTATCTACCGGGCGGCAGCAGGACCTGGCCGCCTCCTGCGGCGGCGCATTCCTCAATAGCCTTGTTTATGGCGGGCGTATCGAGCGTCGCGCCGTCGCCTGCAGCGCCATATTCGCGGACGTTGAACACACCTGAAGCGCCGGCGAGAACTGCTTGAGCGGTCAATACAATTATTGTTATCAGAGCCGGTCGAATCGCTCTTGATATGTGATTGCAATGCCTATGATTAAATCTGCATTGTATCATCGGTTTATCTCCTTTCCGATAGCGATTAGCTGTTTTAGGTGCGGCGGATAAATCTTGCCGTCACTGGAGACGTTGACATCAATCGAAACTGTGCCGCCGAGCGTGTTGACCTTCCGTACGTAATCAACCATATACTCGTCGCTGTTGGTTGGCCCGTCCTTGCCGGCCCAGCGGGTGCCGAGGAATGAAAGGATGTGCCACTGCAACTCGCTCGGTGACGGATTGGTTTCCGGTGTCGCCCGGAATTTGTTCTGCTCGCCTGCAGTATAGTCCTGCTGGTCGGTCAGAGCCGAGAATGCCTTGTCTATCCGGGTCCCAGGATTGAATGCAAGGATGCTTTCGGGATTGCCTGCCCGGCAGGCGGCGGCCCATGTGTTCCAGTTGTAAGGTTTGGGAAGGTCGTCCCAGCCGGCCGTATTGTATGAGCCGTCAAACCACCAGCCGGAGATTTTTTTACCGTAACGCAGCGACCACTCGGCGATAACTTCGGACCATCGCCTGGTGAACTCCTGCGGCGCGGGCTGCTGCTCATGGACATCGTGCAGGCCGGCCATGGCCTGTTTGTCGGTTTGTGGCGAACGAGAGGGCAGGTAAAGCATCAGGCGAATACCCCGCTCGGCGAGCGCTTCTGCAATTTCCATTGGCAGGTCTCTTCTCGAACAACGCGTACCGGTTTCGTATCCGGCGTATTTCTCGTAGGTCGCGTTGGGACTGCAATAGTAGCCGCTGTTTTGTCCCAGCGTCAAGATAAGATAGCCGGCTCCGGTCCGCTGCATCTGCTCGGCGAATTTCTCGACGTCAAAAGACTCGACTCTTTCGTTCCAATTCGGTCCCCCTCCCAAATAATGAACGAAGACACCGAATTTAGCGTCTTTGAGCCATGCCTTTCCTTTCTCGCGGGGCGGTAACTGCTGCTTCTGAGCCAGCAAACAACCTGTCAGCAGGGCGATGCCGCAAAATACAGCAACTTCTTTCCTAAATCGCATCATAGCACACAAAGCTCCAAAATTTCATTTAAGCGGTATCGAATATCACATTTTATGTCCGCTGCGTCATATAGCATATCGGTAGACCGAATCGAAGGCTATTCGACTTCAATAATCGCCTCGGTCCATTGGCGCAGGTCCCATTGCCTCTGCTGCACATCGGCGGTGATAACATAAATTCCCGGAACAACGGAGGTATCAACGGCAAGGTTGAAATCAGCCTTTTCTTCGGTACGCGGGGCAATAGTGAGCTTGGCAGTCTTTGATTCTACGTTAAATCCGGCGGGTAGATTAAGAGCGAAAGTGAGCGTGTGGGAAGTGTTGGAATGATTGAATGCCTTTAAGCTGACTTTAACATTTCGGCCGGGCCTGGCTTTGCTGCCATAAGGGCTGAAGCGAACCCATCGTTCGTCTATGCCGTAGTTTGGCTCCTCCCAGGCCAGCAGTTCGGCAAGAAGTGCTTTGCGTTTGGTTAAAGTTGCCGACATGAGGTCGAGCTGTCGGTCGTTGAAGCTGAAAGTCTCGACGACGTGCTGGTTGATGAGAAGCGTTCCGGCGGGGATTTTTCTCAGGAGGTTGAGGCAATAGAAATAGCCCATCGATTCGTGCAGAAGGTTGCGATTTAACAGGCAGTAGTCGTCGATTCCAGAAGGGGTGAAGGAGTCGCCGATGAAGAAGATTTTTTCGGCGTTATCTTTCTCGACGAGCAGTGCATCATGATAGATCGTCTGGCCGGGATAGTCGTAGAATGTAAATGTGAATTCTTTCCATCGCATTTGGTGGGCCTCTGGCATGACCTTGATATTGGTGATGGGATTGGGAGTCAGACACGGCAGGCGATAGTCACCGGGGTGTTCGAGGATATCGACCAGCGGGCCGGTTGCATAGACGGGACAATTGAACTCGGCCAGGCAGGCGGCGACGTTGTCTGTATGGTCATCGTGATAGTGTGTAATGAACAGGCCATCGAGGCCGGTCAGCTTGCCTGCTTCTTTTAGCTTGATAACTTCGTCGACTATTCCGCGGCTGCCGCAGTCGATGAGAAATCCGCGGCGGTCTTCGGAAATTATCAGACGCGAGTTGCTGATGGGAATTATCCATTCAGGGGGTCTGTCTTTTATAACTTCGGCCCAGGGCATCCAGTTGACCTTTGGATTTTGACCGAGGACGCGCCGGGCGAGGATATCGTAATTGTCCCTGAAATACCATCGCCCTGCACTAATAGACAGATAGTTTTCATAGACCGCCTGGAGTCGCTCAATTAAAAGGTTGATCGCCTCGCCGGGATTGCGTATAACCGATCCGCGAATTGGAAGCAGGATGTCTGGCTTCATTGCGGCTACTTTTCGCAGGCTGTCGATCAGGGTGCCCATGCGGCCGGCCCAGCCGTGGTAGCCGCCGATTTTTGCTTCCGCAACGGCGTCCTGGAGGGAGTAAAGGTCGAAGAGTTTTCCATTGCCGTAGATGATGTCGCCGACTAAGGCGTATTTTATGCCGTCTATTTTGATCAGGTATGAAATAGCCTGGCGAGTATAGCCGGGCGTATCTATGACCTCGATGGGTATTCCTTGCCAGGAGAAATTTTCGCCGGCCTTGACGGTTCGGCCGATCTTCAAAGATTCGGTCAGGATTTTGG
>CAZHBL010000394.1:0-5483 GCA_964530105.1 uncultured Pirellulales bacterium
TTTTTTTTGGGCAATAGGGATTTTATTGTTTGACTTTGAGCTTTTCATAGGTGGACGGAGTCAAAAAAAGAGCTGAAAACACTTTCAAGCTGCCAGCCCTTTTGAGGATTCTATCTTTGCTGGCGCCAAGGTATACTCAGCAGCAAACAATCAAGATCAGCGTTTCCTGGTTGCCGTCTTCTTTCGCCTTTTCCAGACGATCAAACCGGCCGGAATGATACCTAATCCGGCAAGGCCGGCTTTGGCCTCTACAGGAATCACTTGAAGGATGTCACTAATCGTTAATTCCGTGTAGCCTTCGGGTGGGGCGATATCGAAGATGTTTTCATCAAGCTCGATATTATAATTCCCAAACGTATTGACTTCGTGGAGGTTCAGTTCTTGAAACATGGTCATAAAGCTCTTGCCGATGGCCATATCACCTTCTACCCTGACCGGCAGTTGCTCTTTAATCCCAATCCAGACTTTACCTTTTATATTCTGAACATCAAAAATGGCCTTGGGTGCGAGTTCCTTGAAGGTAACCGGGTCATGGAATTCAAAGACCTCAGCTTCGACACCGTTGATGCTGTCTCGTCCCAGCTCCCGGTAGTCGCCCTCCATAAGCAGGTTGATAATACCTTTGGGAGTCCCGTTCTCCAATAGTCGCATTATTTTGTCAGTAGAGGTAAACTTACCAAACTTCTTATTAGGAGGAATAACAAGAAGGGTTTGACGCTTCGGCCGATTGAAAGTGAAACGGTAAATCAATTTGTCCCCGATGTAGCCTTCCTCAACCAGGCCATATTGTTGTGAGAAATATTTTACGAGGTCAAATTCCCATTTCATCCCGCCGAATTCTAAAACGCTGTCGGGCTCGCCTGGACGCGTGAAGGTTTTTGTGCCTCGTATTATCATTGTCTTAATACCGGCAACTTTTTGCTGGACATCCGCAAGTACAACGCCGCCGTTTCCAGGCATCCCGAATGGGCTGAGTAGAATTAGTGTTATTGCCAATGTGATGACCGCCGCCGCTGAATATCGTGTTACTTTACTTTCCATGATAAATCTCCAAATTTTATAAGGTTTCGTTTTTGTGCTCCGGCCTGAATCCTCATAGCCGCAGCGTAGCAACCGGGCTTCTTCCGGGTGTTTCCCGGCCCATTTCTCGAAATCGAACTTCTCAGGCTCACGCTGGATATGTCGTGCCAGCAGGAAGTCTAACCATTGATTGTCATTGTCATGTTTCATGGAACTTATCACCTCCTGAAGCCCACTTTCTTCAAATAGACGGCGATCTTCGTTTTTGCCCTTCGAAGCCTGCCGTCAATCACTTGTTCGGTGGCGCCGAGGACCTTAGCCATCTGCCGGTAACTCATCTCATTGTAGAACCGCAAAAAGACAACTTCTCGCAGATGTTGCGGCAATTGCTGTAAAGCCTGGTCTAAAATCGCCTTATGATCATCTTCCTGGCAGTCCGGCTCTTGCCCGGCGCAGGTCTGAACCGATTCCCGCTGCCTCTGGATATGCCGGAGCATATCCCTTGCCACGTTTCGGCATATCGCCCCGATCCAGGGGCCGAAACGCTCCGGCTTTTTTAGTTTAGCAAGATCTCTGCATGCCGCCGCCAATGCTTCCTGAGCGGCGTCTTCGGCCGTATGATGATCCGGCAGAACCGAATCGGCCACGGCCAGAAGCGAAGGGTAATACCGCCTGCAAAGCTCGCCGAAGCTTTCCGGATCGGCCTGCAAAGCTCGCTGAACGAGAATTTGGTCCTCAAGGTCTCTCATTTATCAAATATCATACTCAACAGAGCCGCTCTGTACTTCCATAAATATGTCTCAATTCAAAGCCAAAATCGGCGCTTAAATCGCTGAAAAACCAGGATTGCACAAAAAATATGCAAAAATTTAAAAAGTCCGTCAAATTCGGGCTGCTTGTTGGACTTATATAGTAGAATAGTAGTTGGTCGTTGGTATTTAGTCGTTGGAATGTTATCAGGCCACGCCGGTTGACGGGCACCTTTGAGATTAGCGGCAGGAACTAACAGAGGCGAAAGAAATGTTTAAAATATAAGTTTGGCATAAAAGATCTTTCTTTTTCTGCAAAAAGAAGAAGGCAGATTATGCACAAAACAAAGGGATTCACATTAATAGAGCTTTTAGTGGTGATAGCCATCATCGCACTGTTGCTGGCGATATTGGTTCCTACGCTTCAGCGGGTAAGGAAACAGACTAAAGCGATTGTCTGTCAGTCAAACCTGAGACAATGGGGCACTATCTGGGCGACATATACTAATGATAATGAAGGTTCATTACCGAGCCGGAGCTTGCATCCTGGTCGGGCCTGGTCTATTGAACAATCACCTTTGTGGTGGGGTTGGGATGGTGATGATAAGAGTTTTGATGTGGATGAGTGCGAAAGAATCGATGGTATAAGCTATTGTCCTTTGGCCACAAAACCTGCAAATCCAACAGGTGTAACTACCGTTAACCCAGGTGGTGGAACGTTCATGGCATGGGGCAGGATCTGGCCCAAAGGATTTATGCCGGATGGCTCTGGCAGCTATGGTGTAAACTGGTTCGTTTATTGGGCCGGCTTACCTGATTACCTCTTTCCGTACCACCGGTTTTACTGGAGAACTTCCGATGTGAAGGGAACATACAATATACCGATATACCTGGATAGCTGCTGGATAGGGAACGATGGTTGGCTCGTTGGTCAGTATAACCCTCCGAAGCGTGATGCCGTGCCTACTTACCAAGACCCAGATGATCCTCCTATTCATCAGCCTGTTATAGGTTTTCATAATTTCTGTATTAACCGGCACGATGGGTCTGTAAACGGGCTTTTTATGGATTGGTCTGTAAGGAAGGTTGGACTTAAAGAGTTATGGACATTGAAGTGGCACCGCAGATTCGACACGGCAAACGAATGGACCAGAGCTGGCGGCGTAAAGCCCGAAGAATGGCCTGAGTGGATGAGAAAATTTAAGGATTATTAGATTAATATACTCGAAAGTTGTTGCATGATTATGGTAAATTCCTTGAAGAGACAGAAGAAACCGAGATGGTATATATGACCTGCAGATGCTGCAAAAGGCGACTTGGGGCAGGCTTGGATATACATTAGAGGGTGGGCCATAGCAAATCAAATGGTGTGGCTTGTCATTCTCCGTAAGAACCGTAAGGAGTCCCTAACGGGAGAGATGCGTAGGGTGTGCAATTTATTGCACACGCGTAACCAATTGTGTTGTGTCACGGACCGACGGAATCCGCGTGGGCAAAAACAGAATTTGCCCACCCTACAAGATTCCGATGTCGTCCAGCATGATGCTGCCCTTGTTGGAGCGGTCGAATATGAAGCGGATGCTTTCAAGCTTGGAAGGGTCGAGTATCGAGTTGTTTTTGATGAAGCTGTAAATCGGTATTTCATAGGTCTGCATGATTCGTTCCGAGAACGTTTCGATGCTCTTTTCCTCCAGCCACTTCCATTTTGCCAGCCTGACCGGCAGGGCCGGATGAACTGGCCCTACGGAACTGAGCGGCAGGGCGGCACAATTTTCTTCACTATCACAAAGCTCGATTGTCAAATCGAGAGGCTCTAATTGCTCCTCATTTCCCGCCCCGATGGAAAAAACGATATTCATATTTCGATTCAAATCCAACTCCTTTACGATTTCCGGGCTCAGTGCGATAGTATATGTTGCAAGCTCGACTGAATTGGCGTCCTGCTCGTTCTCATTGTCCCATTCCAGAACCACGGTGGAGTTTTCCTGGGTAGAGCCGCCTTTTGTACGGTAGGGGACATAGGCTTCCTTCCACGTTTTGAGGTTCTCGCCGAGCAGCCTTCCACCGGGGATAGTCGTGGTTGTGACGTCGAAATCTTCTTCAAAATCGGTGATGATTTTGAAATTGGAGTCTTCATACCGGTTTACGTAAATATCCTCCGGCAGCCAGGGGCCGGCTTTCCGAATATCTTTGAACATCGGCAGATATTCGTCTCTGTTGTTAAGAGTAGCTTCGAGAAATGCGGAAATGAGTACTTTTGCGACTTTACGCTGGCTTTCGGTGTCCATTAACGGTTTGTCATTGATTACCCAGCTCGTGGGGGCCGAGGCATTGAGCCCGCCCCAGGCCGTGTTGAACCGGTTGTGGTTCGCCCGGTATACATAGACCGCTGATTTGAACCAGAAGTGATCATCCGTAAAATACACGCGATTGAACTGCCGGAGCCCCATGAATGTTGCCACATCGGCGTCGTGGCCGCCTTGTATAACGAGGTAGTTCACGTTCTCTAATGCTGTAGGATGTCCCGCCGGCTTGTACTGCTCGTCGGATGGTGCGATTGCTATGACCGACCTGATGTTAAAATTATAATCGAGCTTTACATTGGCGTCGTCGGGATAGCGTTCGAGCCGGTTGAACGCCGCGGCGTGGGCGGCCGATTCTCCGCCTCGGGAATGCCCGATCAGCGCGATCCGGCTCATATCGATCTTGCCTTCGAATGCATGGCCTTCGGTCTGGTTCCACGTGTCCCAGACATTGAGATGCTCTAACAGGATGAATGCGCGAGCATCGTTTTCGCCGCCGAATTTCTGGTTCAGAAAATTCTCATCCACAGATACGGCGATAAAACCCCGGCTTGCCAGCAACTTACCAAGATACTCATAGCCGGGATCGGAAAAGTCCTTCATATTGTGGTTGCCGTGCACTATCAAGACCAGCGGAAAAGGCCCGTCGCCATCCGGAAACCACACTCTGCCGTTAAGCGGCAGCCTGTCAAAATCGAAGCCCCAGTAACGGGGCATCCCATCGAAAATACCCATGAACGGACTTGCATCAACGGGATCTGTCTTGAAGTCTATGCCCTGGCCGTATTCCTTGCGGTGCTTGTCGTCGCCGCTTCCGTAGAAATATGTACGATATGAATATGTGCCGTCAAGGGAAGGATCCGGCGCATCTATCGGCTCGACGTGGTAATCATGGATGTAGGAAATATCCGCCAGATATGATGTTGTGCCGCAGCCGGTTAGAGCGGCGGACATTAGAATTATAAGCAACGAACGCCAAAGAGACACTATGATTGTTCCCCTGGAAATGGCTTCTCTACTTATATTTTGAACCATTAACTTCTACCTCTATATATAACCGTATCGTTTGTTATAAAGGAGAATCAGAATAGTGAATTTGCGGTTCTGTGTCAAACAGGATATTCTCACCGTCCAACTGTATATGTGATTCTTTATGAGTGAACGTGATATTCTCTTGCTTTTGCACCAATTCCTGGAATAATATTTCCAGCCGGACAAAACCGGAAATTTCTTTTCTAAATGATACTTGGAACTTTTCGGGTATGCCATTGAAACGTTAACTGCGATCAATGTAAGGATAAACAATGAAGCTGGCTTCCAAGACACGCTTGAGGGTCGAGAAACTCACTCGACTGCTGAAGGACAAAGGGTATTTGCTCATCGTGATGCAGGATAATCCCGATCCGGACTC
>CAZHBL010000395.1:0-5451 GCA_964530105.1 uncultured Pirellulales bacterium
TTAATCGCGTCCTTAATCGCTCCGACCGCCGTATCAAGCGGAATAATATTACTGATCTTGAAGAACGCCGTCTGCATAATCACGTTGATCCGGCTGCCAAGACCGAGTTCCTGAGCAATGCCAATCGCGTCAATTACATAGAATTTCAGTTTCTTGTCTATAATCTGTTTCTGGACTTCCTTCGGTAACGTGTCCCAGACTTCGTCCTTGCCGTGGCTGCTGGTTAACAAAAACGTCGCTCCCTCTCGCGCCGGTGTCAGCATGTCGAACTGCTCGAGAAATGCCGGGTTGTGGCATGCAATAAAATCGGCCTTACTTATCAGGTAAGGCCTTTGAATCAGCTTCTTTCCAAACCGCAGATGTGAGACTGTTACGGCACCGGCTTTCTTCGAATCATATACGAAATACGCCTGGGCGTAATTGTCCGTCAGCTCCCCGATAATCTTGATCGAGTTATGGTTCGCACCGACCGTCCCGTCCGAGCCCAGGCCATAGAACAGGCCCGAGAAGTATCCTTCGTCGGAAACGGCGAAAGACTCATCAACATCGAGGCTCGTATTGGTCACGTCCTCGATGATACCAACGGTAAATTCGTATTTTGGCTTGTCTGCATCAAGATTATCGAAGACGGCCTTGACCATTCCCGGCGTAAAGTCCTTGGAGCCAAGCCCGTATCGACCGCCAACAATCACCGGATAGCCCTTGAAGGGCGCTTCGCCTTTGCCCATTGCTTCTCCGACAGCCGTCCTGATATTCAGATATAAAGGCTCGCCAATGGAGCCGGGCTCCTTCGTCCGGTCCATTACGGCGATCTTCGTCGTCGTTTCCGGCAGTGAGGCGATGAAGTCCTCTGTACTGAACGGCTGGAACAGCCGCACTTTCAGCAGGCCGACCTTCTCGCCTTTCGCAGCTAAATGTTCAACAGTTTCATGAGTCGTATCCGCTGCCGAGCCCATCAGGACGATGACTTTCTCAGCGTCTTTGGCTCCCACATAATCGAATAAATGGTACTGGCGTCCCACAATCTTTGCGAATTTGTCCATGGTCTCTTGAACGATCTTCGGGGTAGCCAGATAGTACTTGTTCACTGTTTCCCTGCCCTGGAAGTAAACATCAGGATTTTGTGCGGTGCCGCTAATCATTGGTCTGTCCGGCGACAGGCCTCTTGCCTTATGCCGGGCAACGAGCTTCTCATCGATCATCGCACGCATATCGTCCAGCGTCAGCTCTTCGACCTTCTGCAATTCGTGGCTGGTCCTGAAACCGTCGAAGAAGTGCAGGAAAGGCACGCTCGTTGCCAGCGTTGATTGCTGTGCAATCAACGCCATATCCATAACTTCCTGAATGCTGTTTGAACAAAGCATAGCAAAGCCGGTTTCGCGGCAAGTCATTACGTCGGAATGGTCGCCGAATATTGAAAGCGCCTGGCAGGCTAACGAACGGGCGGAAATGTGAAAGACTGTCGGCAGCAGTTCGCCGGCGATTTTATACATATTGGGAATCATCAGCAAGAGACCCTGTGAAGCCGTAAACGTCGTCGTCAAAGCCCCTGCAGCAAGTGCACCGTGCACAGCACCGGCTGCACCCGCCTCGGACTGCATCTCCGTTACTGAAGGAATCGTTCCCCATATATTAGCTTCGCCCTTGGCAGTCCTTGCATCGGCAATTTCCCCCATCGGTGAGCTTGGAGTAATAGGATATATTGCAATCACTTCATTCGTAGCGTGCGCCACGTACGCCGCCGCCGTATTACCATCAATAGTAACCATTTTGCGCTTCATGACTTCTCCACTTTTCATAAGATACTAACTATTAATCACTTATATCAAAATACCCCTCACCTTTTGATCCGTAAATCACACTCCGGACCTCAATGTAACCTTATGGGCACAGGCCAAAAAAAACGACCATCATCGGCCATTGTGCGGTATTCGGGGCATCCGAAAGAACACTTATACAACGTTTCGTTGAATTAAGCAATATAAAATTTGTACAGAATTGAATCGCGAAAATGACGGAGAATTCCGCTATTTGAAATGAGTATAAAAATCAATCCTTGCAGGAGACAAGAAACACTTTTCCTGCTCCGGCACCGGCCGGGCCGCAGTACGGCAGCCCGGCAGAGATCAGACGCAGTATTTTATTATATGAACGCCGCTCTGGAAGACTAAAAAGCTCCCCAATCCTGTTTTCCCGGGATGTAATAGCTGGGGCAAACAAACCGGAACATATTTGCAATCTTCCGTACTTTGTTAAATTTTGCCTGGTCTTCGGCTTCTATCGCAGCCAATTCACCGCCGAAAATTTCTGAGAAGTACTCATGAGCCGCCTGGTGTCTTTCCTCTTCCGTATCGAACAGACTGCGAATTTTACCCAGTTCGCCGGCATCCAGCCAGAAACCACCACAACCCGGACATTCATCGACTTCAACCTCATTCTTGACGCTGAAGAAGTGCCTCATCATGACAATACCATCACATTTCGGGCAATCCAACCTCTTCGTGCGGTCAACTACGATGCTATCGTCCCGTTCGATATCCAACAGCACTTCACCCGCAGACTCATGCGGCTCATCGAATTTCTCAAGCTCATAATTATCAAACCAGATGCCGCCACAGCCAGCCTGGCATACGTCAACCACAACATCCCCTATGGCCATTTCCTCTAACACATTTCCGCAAGCAGGACAGTTCATAATCTTGTATCCTTAAAAAAGGTTCACAATACATAATATGTATCGGCAAAAAAGTTACTGCCCAAAACCAAAAAATTCAAGCCATTGTTCGGTTTCGCCCTCGTTCAAGCCCTGCTGTTTCTCTGTTGGCTCTTTTGTCGGCCTTTTCCGGCTCAATTGCTTCTGGACATTATTCCAGAAAACGTCCGATTTCATGGATATCGCTTTTCTCTTATGTGCCGCCGTTCGCAATCTCCTGTCGCTGCTGACGATTGTCAGTCTTTTTGGTGCCGTGTTTGCAATTATCTTATCCTCGATGACCGTATCGGCATCGGTTCCCATTCCTGCAAAAAAGACCTCCAGATTGCTTATATTATCGAATCCAGTCTTTTCAGGCGGGCCCGTACCGTCAAAAATCATCTCACCCTTTTCTCCCATCAGATTAAAGTACCTGCCCAAAATCCTGCACAAGCTCACATCGCTGATCGCTCCGGAATCTCCCTCTAATTTGAAAATTGTGTGCAACAGATTATGACCGTCAATAATGAACATATTGTATCTCGAATATCGTATTGCATGACGTATATTGTGTATATCGAGGGTAGAAAAACATTTAAGAAAAAATCATTCTTTACACTTCTCTATAAGATCGGCAAGATTCTGAACAAACGCTTCGGCTTCAGGGAGCCACGGCAAAACCTGAGATTCTTCAAAACTCACAAAATCCACGTAGTCACCTTCCTGGCGCCGCTCAAAAAGGTCGTTAAAAACTCGAGCCTTGTCTTTAGGTACCTTGTTTGTTTTGACAAAATGCCGATTAAAAAGACTTCGTAATCCAGTATGTTTAGTGGAAGACAAACCCTCTTGGATTAGAAGGGCCGAGACGGCATAAAAGCAAGCATAATAAAGCCGATTCACACACGGATTCCAACGGCTGGCATCGGCAAGAATACGCGCATCCGCGAGTGTTTCGCGAGCCCTCTGGAGACGATATGAAACCAACTCGCCGTTTGATTCGATCATAATACTATCCCCTCACACTCGACATTTTGACGAAACGGCATATTCTTCCAAAGAGGACTATTCCATTCTTGTCGGTTACGTACGATACAGCACAAAACTTCATCGCTCTCCCATTCTATTTCATAGAGGCGATGTCGTACCTTATCCGTACGTTTATCATCTACATGGCCATCAAGCAGAACAAGAAAATCCCAATCTGATTGTACTCGTGAATCCTCACGGGCACGGGATCCATAAAGGATTATTTCAGCATCAGGCTCCATTTCACTGACAGCCCGCTTGACCTGTTCTAACAATGCTTCTCGATTCATATCGGATATTCCGCTTCGAATCTTATTTCACCGCCGACGATGGTTTTTTCGACTTTGCCTTTAACCTTCCAGCCGTGATAGGGGCAGTTTCGGCTCTTGGAGTGGAATGTGTTCACGTCAATCTCGTACTCGGCGTTCGGGTTGATGATAGTCACGTCCGCCTGTTTGCCTTTGCCGAGCGTGCCTTTGTCAACGCCGATTATCTTCGCCGGTTTTTCCGTCAACAGTCGAATCAGGCCCGGCCAGTCCAGGATACCCGGCTCAATCAGTGCTTTGACGTACAGGGCCAGGGCACACTCCAGGGATGCGATACCGAAGGGAGCTGTCAGAAACTCGATCTCCCGCTCGCTTTGCAGGTGCGGCGCGTGATCGGTCGCCAGAGCATCGATAAGCCCGTCGGCAATCGCCTGCTTGAGGGACTCGACATCTTTGGCCGTCCGCAAAGGCGGATTGACCTTGTAGTTCGTGTCATACTCGGCGCAGCATTCCTCGGTTAAAAGCAGATGATGCGGCGTCACCTCGCAGGTAATCGGTAGAGAGTCATTCTTCGCCTGTCTTATCAGTTCAACAGCCCCGGTAGTTGAAATGTGCTGGGCATGGTAACGAACGTTGGTTTTCCTGATAAACTGAATATCACGCCACAGCATTGCCTCTTCCGCAAGCGGATCTAATCCAGGCAAGCCGAGGATTGTCGAATAATACCCCGAGTTCATCACGCCCTCGCCTGCAATCGCGTCATCCTGACAATGCTGCGCAATAAACACGTCGAACATGGCGGCGTATTTCAAAGCCCGCAGCATAACGGCTGGATCCTGCACTCCCCTGCCGTCATCGGTAAAACCAACGGCGCCGGCCTCGGCCATGAATCCCATCTCCGCAAGCTCAACGCCCTGGAGCCCCTTCGTGATAGCCCCCATTGTGTAAACGTGGGTTTTCCTGGCCTGCCTTGCTTTTCGATGGATGTATTCGATATCGGTCTCGTTCTCTATCACGGGATTCGTATTCGGCATACAAACGACGGAAGTAAATCCTGCCGCCACCGCAGCCATAGAACCGCTCGCTATCGTCTCTTCCTCTTCGTCTCCCGGCTCGCGAAAGTGAACGTGGATATCGATTAAACCCGGTGTCACCAGCTTGCCCTCGGCATCGATCACTGTCTGCACGGTTTTGTTAATGCTGCCGACCTCAGCGATCTTGCCGTCGGCGATGAGCACATCGCATTTTTTATCGATACCGCCGGCCGGATCGATAACCCGTCCATTTTTTATCAAAAGCTCAGAATCCATAAGTCATTGCAAAATAATCGATTATCAATAATTATTTGCTTTCGGCCGCAGCCTGGTTAACCAGGAACAGCACCGCCATTCTCACCGCCAGGCCGTTTGTCACCTGCTCCAGGATCACGCTGTTCCGGCCGTCGGCTACTTCACTTTCCATCTCCAG
>CAZHBL010000396.1:0-5403 GCA_964530105.1 uncultured Pirellulales bacterium
TCATAAAGTCTTTTTACCAGGATGCCAACAGCACAACAGAAGGACTGCTCCAAATCGACGAATTTCCCACCGGGACTCCGTGCAGCCTGCAAATAGATATTTCATTTCCGAATGACAACTGGAACGATCAGTGGTGGTTATGGCGGCTTTATATCGAGAGTTCTTCGGATTATTTTGACGCTGGCCGTGATTTACTTGGAGACTTTGGCGCACGCTCCGGTACCCTTGATGCTTATGCCGGCGAGGAAATATATGTCTTCCTGGGCTTTGCCGCCGCTGGCTACGCTGAGCACGATTTCGAGGCCCTGGGAGACGGTAAGTTCACAATAAATGTAACTCTTACAGCCATAAGAAAGGTTATGACAAAGGCCTATAATCCCACACCTGCTGACGGCAGCCTCAATAACGACACGTGGGTGAGTCTCGGCTGGTGGCCGGGGGATACTGCTGCTTCGCACGATGTGTACTTAGGCATCAGTTTTGACGATGTAAACGATGGAACTAATGGGACATTTCAAGGCAACCAGGCCGCAACGTCTTTTATAGCCGGTTCTCCCGGATCTCCCTTTCCGGATGGTCTTGTTCCGGGCGCAACTTATTACTGGCGAATCGATGAACTTGGAGCAGACGGCACAAAACACAAGGGCGACATCTGGAGCTTCCGGATTCCCCCCAGGACAGCTTATGACCCTAATCCCGCTGATGGTGACCAATTCGTGGAACCGGACGTAACTCTTAGCTGGATGGCAGGTCTCGGTGCGAAATTGCACACATTATACCTTGGCGATAATTTTGACGATGTAAACAACGCATCCGGGGGACTCTCACAGGGATCTACTACTACCTATACCCACGACCTGCTTGAATCAGAGAAGGTTTATTACTGGAGAGTAGATGAGTATGACGGCGTCGCCACGTACAAAGGCGATGTCTGGGGCTTTACGACGCCGGGCGCTGCCGGCAGTTTGCAGCCTGCTAACGGAGCGACGGATGTACAGATGAATTCAACGCTCAACTGGACGCCGGCGACTACGGCCGTCTCACATAATGTGTACTTCGGAACCGATAAAGACGCCGTGAGGAATGCCACGATCACCTCACCGGAGTACAAAGGCAACAAGGCCCGTGGTGCCGAGAGCTACGATCCCGGAAAGCTCGCCTGGCACAGCGATTACTACTGGCGCATCGATGCAATCTATAATACAAGCACGGTTAAGGGCCTTGTCTGGAGTTTCACGACGGCCGACTTCATCATAGTGGACGATTTTGAGGATTACGATATTGGTAACAACGAGATATGGTGGTCGTGGAAAGACGGCCTTGGTTATGCCGCGCATGATAATGAACCGGCCTACGCCGGTAATGGGACTGGATCGGCTGTCGGCGACGAAACGACCTTGTCTTATACAGAGGAGACTATCGTCCACGGCGGCCGTCAATCGATGCCGTTTGTCTTCGACAACCACAAACAGGGCTATACCTACTATTCAGAGGTAGAGCATACATTGACGGACCAGCTTGACTGGACAGAAGAAGGCGTAACGGAATTATCCCTATGGTTCTACGGCGATTTGTCTAGCGATCCTGAGTTAATGTATGTGACCGTATCCAATAGCGCAGGCGCGCCTGCGGTGGTCGTTCACGATGATCCAGCCGCGGCGAACGTCGTCACCTGGACCGAGTGGATTATCCCGCTTCAGGCTTTTGCCGATCAGGGCATCAACCTGGCTAACATTGACAAAATAGCGATTGGTCTTGGTACACGGGGGAACATGACGATTCCCGGAGGTTCGGGTAAGATGTACTTTGACGATATCCGGCTGTATCGACCGGCTGAGGAACCACAGCCGTAAGCAGAGATTTGGCTGGCAACGAGGAATATGTGTCTGTGTGGCGATACTCGTCGGTAGCGATAAGACCGTTACATGAAAAATCCAGCTTTATCCCCCCCTTTCTAACTATTGCCAGGCTTTTTTATCTATATTTTGGAAATACCCATTTATCATAGCGAAATAGTCGTAATATTTCGAACACGATATACCCTGGGGGGGTATATACACCATGAAGTTAATATAGGCACTAAATATGGAACAGAATCCAGACCATCAGGATAATATAGTCGCGTTAAAACGAATTGAAGGGCAAGTTCGCGGCGTACAAAGGATGATTGAAGATCGTGAGTATTGTGTTGATATTTTGAACCAGATTAATGCCGTCAAAGGTGCCCTTGCCAGCGTGGAAGAAAAGATTTTGCAAAAGCACTTTCAGCATTGTGTAACTACTGCTATTATGGGAAGTTCCGAAAAGGAAAAGCAGCAGAAGCTGGATGAAATTCTCAAGCTTATAAATCGGACTCGCCGAGGATAAAAGAACAGTCTGAAGCGGTGTAATAATCACCGGCCGTAAAAAGAATCAGACCCATCGTTCGGTCGGAATCTGCCGAACGGTTGAGACAAAAATGGTGGCTTGGGAGGACCAAGTATGAAACGACAAATAGTCTTCATTGTTATGGTAATTGCACTTTTACTTGCATACGGTGCGGATGCTTCCGAGCTGCCGGGCGATGCCAATGACCCGATTGAGCTTGAAGATTATCTGGCATTTGCGGCGCTGCACAATGCCGGCCTTCAGGTCGCGTTCGAGCAGTGGAAGATTGCCGTCGAGCAGGTCCCCCAGGCGAAATCACTGCCGGATCCGAAATTCACCTATGGGTATTTCATCGAAGAGGTCGAAACGAGGGTCGGCCCGCAGAGGAACAAGCTGGAAATCATGCAGACTTTTCCCTGGTTTGGCGAGATTGAAGCGCGGACAGATGCCGCCGCTGCCGCTGCCAAAGCTGCATGGAAACGATATGAAGCAACAAAACTTAAGCTTTTCTCCGAAGTTAAGGATGCGTTTTACGAATACACCTACCTGGCGAGGGCGATTGAGATAGCGAAGGAGAATCTCGAACTGATTCAGCACTTCGAAGAGGTGGCAAGGACAAAATACATAACAGCGGCGACGGGCCATCCTGATGTGATTCGTGCGCAGATAGAAATGGCCAGGCTCGAAGACCGTTTGAAGACGCTTGAGGAACTGCGGAAGCCGATCGTCGCCAAGCTTAACGCTGTGCTTAACAGGCAAAGTCTTGAAATGCTGCCGTGGCCTCGCAAAGCGCAATTGCGGGTCGTAGAAGTAACCCGTGACAAGATGATCCAATTGCTTCGGGCGAGAAATCCCGAGCTTGAGGCGCTGGACTTCGAGCTTCAGGCGGCAAAGAACAGAGTCGATCTGGCAAAGAAAAAATTCTGGCCGAATGTGGGCGTTGGCGTCGGCTGGACTGATACGGGAAGCGCCATGAACCCGGGCACGAATGACAGCGGAAAAGACCCGATCATCCTGATGTTTACGATGAATCTGCCTATCTGGCGGGAAGGTTATAAGGCCGCTGAATTGCAGGCCAAAGCGAATGTCCTGAAAGCATCGCATCAGAAAAAGCAAGCTGAGAACTCAATAATCGCTGCTGCCGAGCGCTCTCTGTATGATTTCGAGGACAGTGACAGGAAGCGAAAGTTATATGGAGATGTCCTGATACCGAAGAGCGAAGAGCTGCTGGGAGTGTCGGAGACGGCGTATAAAGCAGGCACGATCGATTTTCTGAGCTTGATTAACGCTCAGCAGAAACTGCTTGAGTTTCAATTATATTATGAAAGGGCCACGACCGATAATCAACAGGAACTGGCCAGGCTGGAAATGCTTGTGGGAGCTGAATTGTAGTATATATAGAACGAGGTGATTCCATGAAGATCCGAATTGTTGGAATGTCGGCAACGACGAAAACGGTATTGGTTCTACTGTTGTTGGCGCTGTTTTGTTTGTCGGGTCCTGCCTTGGCGGATGAAGGCGGCGCTCAAGAATACAAATCCAGTATCTCTCTTTTCTCATTCATCAAGCCGTTGGGTATATGTGCTCTGAGTCTAGTGCTGGTAACCTTCGGCACGGGATTGTTCCGGAGAAAGCTGGGAAAACGGTTTCTAAAAGTACACCGGACATTTGCCTGGTTGACAGTGGGATTGGCTCTTTGCCACGGTATCCTGGTTTTGGCATTTTTTTAGACGCAGCTTCAACAAGATAGTGCTATTCGAACACAGAAGGGAAATTTTGGAACATAGTCCTACCAAAATAGTATGAAATATGGGTGTTTAGATAGTGTTTGATATGAGAAATTTAATGTTCAAAAGCTGGGAAAGTTTCAAGGTTGTATTGATTATCGCCGTTGCCTTTGTGATAGGTTACGTGGCGAATGAAACAATTTTTTTCTAAGGAGAAAGACAATGAATTCAACAAGTATGAAAATATGGACGACATTGTTCGTCGCAGTGGTTCTGTCTGTAGGACTGCTTGTGCTCAATGGCTGCAAAAAGTCCGAGCCGGCGCCCACCGAGACATCGTCCAAAACGATGCAGGGGATGCAGGGGATGCAGGAACATGCGGCTATGGCGACTGAAGAAGCAACTAAAGCCGCTGCCGCAGGGGAGCAGACCATCTGTCCGGTCATGGGCAATCCCATTAACAAAGACATTTTCGTCGAGTACAAGGGCAAGAAGGTCTATTTTTGCTGTCCTGATTGCAAAGCGAAATTCAATGCGGATCCTGAAAAGTATATCGCCAAGCTCCCGCAGTTCAAACAATAACGTTAAGTCGATTACAGAACGGTAGTGCGGGATTTATGGCTGTTACCGTCTTTTGAGCAGATTTAGGCTTTAAATCATGTAAATGACGGAAGGGCTTAAGGTGCGGCGCAATTGGTGTGCCAATATGTAGAACAAGATTTCGGTACTGATTACTCGTTATAGAAAAGAGGTGATACAAAATGAATAAATCGACAGCGAGAGGTCGGAACAGATTGGCTGGTTTTGGATGGCTTTGGAAACTGCTGACTGTGTTTATTGCCGGAATTGCAATAGGAGTCGTCGCACACTGGGCTTTCAGCCCGGCACAGGTTAGCAGCCAGGAACCTGCTTCATCATCTACACAAGAGCAGACTTCTGAACAGATCGCTTACTGGACATGCTCAATGCACCCACAGGTCCACATGTCTAAACCGGGCTTATGCCCGTATTGCAATATGAAGCTGATACCGGTCAGTAAAGGTGCCGGCGGCGAAATGGCGAGCATGCGCGAGTTTACTACAAGCGAGTCCGCCAAGGCTTTAATGGACATCGAGACGGCCCCGGTCGAGCGAAAGTTTGTAACAGCCGCAATCCGGATGGTCGGCAAAGTGGAATATGATGAAAGCAGGCTTGCATATATCACTGCATGGGTCCCCGGTAGACTTGATCAGTTGTATGTTGATTATACGGGCGTTTCGGTCAATAAGGGAGACCACATGGTTTATATGTACAGCCCTGAGCTGCTCAG
>CAZHBL010000397.1:0-5394 GCA_964530105.1 uncultured Pirellulales bacterium
CCCGGCCGCCGGACCGCGCCGCCTATAGTGCTGGCATGGGCTTTTATTCCGCTGTCTGGCCGCTGGTTGACAAGCCAATCGCCCACTTTCAGATCGGCCTGCCGAGCGCTTGGATAACGCCGAACAACTCCGACAACAAAGACAAGCCGCTCGCCCCGATTGGCACGCTCGCCAGGGACAACTGGCCGGAGCGAGGGCCTACCTGGGATAGCGTTTTTCAGACCGTAGAGGGAGGCCTGGGTTATTGGGCGCGCAATCACTTCCGATACGGCCCGCCGAAATTCAGCATGAACGCCACCCCGCAATGCTACGATTATGAGGTCGGGTCACCAGGGTGGTCGTTTTTCTATAGCAATGAAGCTCTGCCGGACAATCGCCTTGGCATCGCCCAACTGAGCAACCGACTGCTTATTCCACCGGACGCACTGCCTTTCGAGGGTAATCCGAACGGCAAGTTCCTGGGTTACACCTATATGGCCCTGCCCTTTACCGAGCCCACCACGGGGGACCCACCCACTGGCGATCAGGCCTGGACCTGTTTCTTGAGTGCGGCCAACTTCAAAGGGCCGATCGCCTATTATATCCCTGAGACATGGAGCAAGATCGGCAAGCTCTTTAATTATCCCTTTATCTACGGACGAGGACTCGACGCCCGGTCGGGAAATATGGGTGGCGGCGCCATGGAGATTAACACAGTGCCGCGATTCGACGGCCGGGATGCTCGGGGTGTTGTTTATTCCAAGCTGCCAAAATTACAGTTCCCCGTAGACACGTATGGAAGAACGCTGCTTGTTCAGGATGTGACGTATTACTCAAAGGCAGCCCTGTATGATGCCTTCAAAGCATGGCGAGACGGCGGCCCGGCCTGTTCCGGACGCTTCGACAAGAAAGGCGCCTGGAAATCCACACTGACAACACGCACCACGCGTTTTGACCAAGCCGGCAAGAAAATTACCGGTGTCGAGAAGGTCTTCAACACCAGGATATTCGAGGGCAATGTTTGGGGGCTGGAGTGGTACGATGGTACTATCAACGCAAATGGCTATTTCCCGCAATATTTCAAACATGTCGGGGAGCAGCGAGTGGCAGTTTCGGCAGCGGATGTTCCGGCGGAAACGCAACTCCTGACAGCGCAGTTCAAACTGGCGGACCGGGGCGAGCCATACACCTCGCCGACCGAAGGCGCCTGGGCTAATCCGGGCCCGGCACGAGGACCTTACAAGGTCAATCTCGCCGACGGCTCGACCGTCACCTATTGCTGGTACCGGTTTGTCGATCAGCCGTCCTTCCAGCAATATGATTGGAGTGACGATAAGAAGAAGAAACTTCAATCCTTTGTTGAGAAAATCCATGCAAACTGGCCTATCGACAAAGACTACATGGCACCGCCCAGCGGAGGAACGCTGGCGAGACTCGATCCGGCACTACTCGTGACTCCGCCCAAGGGCCTTGAAGTTGGATACGTGCCGATCGTGACACGACAGGAAGTTGCCGGTCGGTAATGTGAAGCTGACGTGATTTGTGAAATCTGGGCCTGTGGGCTCGGACCTGTCTATTCCGGAAAGTTCATACGGCGCAGCAGGTCTACGAAGCGGGGGTCGTTACGCAGTGGATCAAAACGTGGATTGTACTTGAGCCTGAACAATTCCATATCATGCTTCTCGTAGGCCTTTTCCAGCCAGGCGAATGCCTGTTCCTTATCGCCAAGCTGCGCATAATAAATAGCTGTATTTGTGGGATTGCGGTCATACCGGCCTTTCAATCTATCCAGGTGCCACATCCAGTAACCCTTCGGTCCCGATTCGCTGTAAGCAAGTCCTAATGCCTCAATATCCTCGGGCGGTTCCCCACGCAGAGTCATCGCTTTTTGTCGGAATCTTAGACAGTCCTCGAACTTCCCCATGAGCTCGTATACCCTTGCGAACCCAGAGTAGGCCATGGCATCATCCAGACCCAGTTCAAGGAACCGCTGCCACTGAGCAAGGGCCTGGTCGTATTGACGCGCATGGGTGTAAAAGTGCGCCAGCGTCATATTGGTGAGGACGGTGAAGGGATCCAGCCGCAGTGTGCGTTCGGCTTCAGCGATGGCTTCATCAAAGCGGCCGACCGCCATCAAGAGCCATGCATATTCATTCGCTCCCACCAGGTTGGGATTGAGTGCATGCGCCCGTTTGAATTCTTCCTCTGCCCCTGCCCAATCCCAATCCCAATACAATTTATTCGAGGCCAATGACTCATGTGCTTCAGGCAACGAATCATCAATCTCCAGAGCTTTCTTCGCAAGTTCCATGCCTTTAGAGTACCCTTCTTTTGGAGATAGGTATCCGTAGAATCCAAAACAATCGTAACAATTTGCTAAACCAACATAAGCCCGGGCGTCATTCGGATCGACCTTAATCGCCTGCTGGAAATATTCACTTGCTCTATCCCACCCTTCTTTGGACCATTTGTTATAATAGTACGAGCCTTTGAGAATGAGTTCCTGGGCTTCGGGATTCACGGAGCGGGCAGATGTCAGGCGTGCCTGTTCCTCAGGCGTTAGTGTTACCTGTATCTCACGGGCGATCGCCTGCGCCACTTCACTCGACAAAATCAGGGCGTCACCAAAGTCACGATCATAGTTGTCGGCCCAAAGGTGCCGTTCAGGTACCGCACCGATTAACTGCGCTGTGATTCTTACACGCTCGGCGACACGAAGCACCGAGCCTTCCACCACCGCATCCACGCCCAATTCCCGCGCAATCTCCGGTAAGGGTTTGTCCGATCCCTTGTAATGCATCACTGATTGGCGCGAAATCACCCTAAGCGTCCCGATCTTGGATAACTCGGTAATCAGCGTCTCGGTCATGCCGTCGGAGAAGTACTCCTGGTTTGGGTCTCCTGACCGGTTCTCCAGCGGCAGCACTGCCAGCGACTCAATGCGGCCTGGGCCGACCCAGCCCGGCAGTTGCTCCCGCCACCGGCCTATATTCAATACCAACACGATTGCTCCGGCGACAAGCCCTATTGCCATTGCCCACCGCCACAGTATTCGGACTGGTGTTTTTGGTTTGGTTGCTGTTGCAGTCGTAGGTAAGGTGAGAGTCTCTTTTATTTCGATAGCCGCACAAGAAATATCTCCAAGTCGCTCGTCCTGATTCTTCTCCAGGCAGCGGCGAAGAAGAACACGTATATTTTCAGGTGTTTCCTGTGGCAGTGCCTGCCAGTCCGGTTCTCGTTCAAGGATCCGTGCTACTGTGTCTGTAGCAGTCTCACCCTCAAATGGAAGTTTGCCGGTCAACATTTCGAACATAATGCAGCCGAACGACCAGATGTCCGTGTGATGATCGGCGTCTTTGCCGCGTGCCTGTTCCGGCGACATGTAGGCCGGTGTGCCCATTACGCGGCCGGGCTTGAGGTCCCGATGGATAACGCCCTTTTCATGGGCCGCTGAGACCGCCTCGGCTATCTGCTGTCCAATCGAAAGGCCCTCCTCGAGTTTCAGCGGCTCACGAGCAATCCGCTCGGCAAGTGTTTCGCCCGGGATATATTCAAGAATTAAATAGCCGGACTTTTTTTCTTCAACAATCTCGTGGATAACAGCAATATTAGGGTGATTCAAAGAAGCCAAAAGTTTGGCCTCCCGCTGAAAACGCACCTGGGCCGCCGAGCTTGCCTGTAATTCAGAAGGGATACTCTTGATGGCAACAGAACGGTCGAGCCTGGTATCATGGGCCAGATAGACCACACCCATTCCACCTCGGCCAATTATATCTTCTATCTCAAAGCTCCCGACGTTCTTACCAATAAGATCGTATTCATCCGACATATCCGCAAACTCGCTGTCATCGGCCTGAACGAGAGTATCGAACAAAAAGTCGATTTCCTTCAAATCTTGTATTCGTTTTTTGAGTTGAACCTCACATTGAGGATACTGCCCGGCGAATTCTTCTATATCGGGTTTCTCTCCCTGCAGGCACTCATCAACGAATCGTGTCAGTGCTTCTTCCAGGACAACCGCCTGATTGTCATTGTTCTTTGCCACTATTAGTCTTCACCATAAGCAATTGCCAGTGCCGCCATAGCACGAGCCAGCAACATTCGCACGGCACCTGTTTTCTTACCTAATCTCTCTGCTATTTCGGCGTGCGAGAGTCCTTCGATCCTCTTGAGCACGACGACTTGTTTATATTCAGGCTTCAACTTGTCTAAAGCCTGCTCTAATTTATCCAACGCCTCTTTTCTGCACGCGATGACGCTCGGCGTGGTAGTACGCATAGGCCCGGCTGCGGCGACAGAGCCGCCTTCGGTACTCCTGCCCTCTTTCTTAAACGGGATTTCTTTGTGAACGTCACGCTTGTCGGCATGAAATTTGTCCAAAATATCACGAAGCTTGTTCTCCGCTATCTTAGACAGCCACCGCAAAAAATCTCCTTCGTTGCTATAGTTGAAGTCTTTTAGCCCCCCCAGGGCCAGAATAAGAGCATCCTGGACTACATCTACCGAATCGAGCTTGGGCCGGAGTTTCCGATCCAAACGGAGGCGAATAATCCGGCGTACCCGTTCGCCATAGACGCTACAGAGCTGATTCAGGGCAGACCCGTCTCCCTCTTTTGCTAATGCGATCAGATGTTGGGTTTTACGATTGTCCATGGACTCCGGCTTTCGCTAACCTCACGGACATAAAGATATTACGTAAATTATACCAATTTTAAAAAAACTTTCAACTAAATAGTGACGCTGCTCTTTTTTCCCCGTTGATAAGAGTAGGACCAACGATTTCAAAAAGTCGGTTTTTCAGCGAAAAAATCGCCGTGAACAAAGCTGCACACAGTGTGCGGCATGAAAATACTAACAATTTTTGAAAGAGCAGTAAGATGAAAAAGAAAATTTCAATTCAATGTTCTTCACTACGTATTTCCTGGCGACGAATGATCTTTGTTTTTGTAATTCTTTTATTCGTTTCCCAATCAATCCTGTATGCTCAAATTCAAAATGGTAGCTTTGGCTTCGATGGGCGTACCAGAAACTATATGGTGTACTTGCCCACCAACTATACTGGCAGCACAAATTTTCCCCTTGTGATTTGTCTGCACCCCTATGATTGGGGTGCTCAGCGCATGATGGATTATACCAAGCTGAATCAAGTCGCCGATGCCTCCGATTTTATAGTTGTTTACCCCAGTGCGATCCCTAACTGGAATAGCGGAATTGCAGACAATCCAAGTTACCCGACTCCAAATGTCGATGATGTTGGATTTATCGATGCTTTGATTGACATTATGAGTAATCGTTACAGCATTGATCTTGAAAGGATTTATGCCTGTGGTTATTCCAACGGTGGTTGTATGTCATACAAACTAGTGGTCAGTTAAGTTATTATTTCAGGATATAGCCTTTTCAGTTTGATGCGAG
>CAZHBL010000398.1:0-5385 GCA_964530105.1 uncultured Pirellulales bacterium
CGACCCGTATACCGGCCGGAGGAAGATAAAAGTCAAAGAGGTTATCAAAAGCGCCTCAGAACAGCAGAAGGAGGAGCAAATAAGGCAGCTTCGCAGCGAGATTAGCGAACGGATGACGCAGCATAATTTGCCGGCCGCGGCCGAACTTTTTATCGAGCTGATGGAACAAGACAGTGAGCAGATTCTGCCCGGAAAGCAACTGCTGGATATTGCCAATCAGCTTGCCGGCGAGAACAAACACGCCGCCTCGGCGCGGGCCTACGAACAGTTTTTAACTCAATACAGGAACTATGAATACGCCGAACAGGTCGAGTTGATGTTAGGTATCATATATGCGCGCTATCTGAATCAGCCCGCCTCGGCGGTAAAACATTTACAGATCGCAGAAAGAAAACTTACCGACCCGGGCCAGTTAAAAATGTGCCGGGATGAACTTGCCCGCATACAAAAAGCTTAGGAAAAAGTGAATTTTTCCATTGACCATAAGGTCAGTCTTGACTAAATAGTCAATCTTATGAAAACTGAAACCAGTAAATTTAGGGAAAACAGGCTCCAGAAAAGAGCTGCCAGGACGCGTAAAAGACTTGAAGACGCGGCCCTGGATATCTTCAGCGTCAAGAGTGTTCACGCCGTTACTGTTGAAGAAATTACCGAAAAAGCAGCATTTGTGTTTGGCTTCTTCTCATTTGCCATGATCGGCATGACTTCAAAAGAAATTGAAACGAGTATCACACCTCTTAGGCGGGTTTTTGTAAAAAGTCTTGTGATGTTCCTTGGTCGATAGTATTAAGCGAGAAAATCGTCGTGTTAATTACAAATCTAAGAATTGTGTGCCCGAATTTTGGTTTAAAGAATTATTATGGAAACAAATAACACAAACATAAAAAAGCTGACATCGGCAGAGATAAAAAAATTCAAAACCATGCTGTTGGCAAAGCTGACTGAGATACTCGGCAATGTTACAAGCATGGAAACGGAAACTTTGCGAAGAGACCGAAGCGACCTTTCAAACATGCCTATTCACATGGCCGACCTTGGAACGGACAACTATGAAATTGAAAATACTCTGGGCCTGATGGATAGTGAAAGAAAAATCCTTATAGAAATTGACAATGCACTAAAACGCATCGATGACGGTACATATGGAATTTGTGAAAGTCGCGGCGAGCGAATCCCAAGGGAACGGCTCAAGGCAATTCCCTGGGCCAGATACTGCGTCGCCTGTGCAACGCTTATAGAAAAGGGCCTTATCGCGAAAAAAAAATATGAAGAATATTACCAAACATTTCCCGACGAATCAGGCGATGACGATTAAGACATAAGTATATCCTTTGCGTAAAAGGCTGACATAACTTTCGGGTCGGCAATGAAATAGTATTAAAATTGCTATTGTTTATAATCACGATTTTCGAAATGTAATAAAGTTCTTTTCGGGCCGGTTTTACCGGGAACATCGCCGCGGCGGATAAAAATCCCGTTTTCAGCCTCTTTATAGCCGGGTAGTATAATTTATCCTTAAATCGTCGAGTCGGCGTACCCGGACAGGTAAAAATAGGTAAAATACCGCTGGAGAATCACTTATAGATGGTCGATATTTTATCTGATAAAAAAGTTGACAATCAGTCGAACGGCTGCTAACTTGAAACGGCGAACGAGTCGTTTGGCGATTCAACTGTTTTTGGATTTTGGGATAAGAACCACTTTTTTGGGAGACAGAAAAATGCGATCTTATATGAATCTGTTTATTTTCGCTATTTTAACTTGTTTAGTATCCATTGGCTTTGCCCGGCAACCCGCTACTGCATCCGGCGGCTCTCAGGAAGTTGATACCTCGTCCTTTCCCTATACCGCCGAAATAACCGGGGACGACGTTTATATTCGCTCCGGCCCGGGCACGAACTTTTACCACTGCGGCAAGCTCAACGCCGGCGACAAAGTAAAAGTAGTCGGCAAACAGTTTAGCTGGTCCCGTGTCCTTCCCCCGGCCGGCAGCTTTTCCTGGATTTCGATGCAGTATGTCACGATTAACCCGACCGATCCAAAGATTGGAACTGTTACCGGTGACAATGTTCGTGTCTATGCCGGCTCCGATTTCGTAAAGCCGCTCTATTCCACGACCCTGCAGGGAAAGCTCAGCAAGGGCGAGAAAGTCAAGTTGTTGGGCGAGCAGTTAGACGATTATTACAAGATCGCCCCTCCGCCTTTTTCCTATCTCTGGGTCAGCACGAGTTTCACTAAGGCGATACCTGAGCCCGTCAAGGTGCCGCCGGTTGCCCCGACACCTGTCGAAACGAAAGTCGAGCCGAACGAACCGGCTGATACCAACGTACCAGTTGTGGTTGTTCCGGAGCCAGTAGTTCCCAAGTCGCCACTCGAACAATATCGCGAGCTGCAGGAGCAGGTCAAGGCCGAGCATGCCAAACCCGCAGACCAGCAGGACTACACGAACTTGAAAAAGGCGCTCCTTGAAATTGCCAACAACAAAGAGGCCGGCAACGCGGCACGCTTCTCACAGTTTGTCGTCAGGCAGATCGAGGGCTACGAACTGGCTTTGGCGGTCACGAAAGAAGTCCAGCTTCAGAATCAGCAGCTCGAGAAGACCAATGCCAAAATCGAAAAGGCAAAAGAGACAAGACTGGCCGAAGTTGAAACTATGGGTAAGTTCGCAGTTGTCGGAGAATTCCAAACGTATCAGACATACGGCCCGGGTAATTACCGGATTGTTGACGAAGCCGGCAAAATGGTTTGTTACGCTTTACCGGCCGGTGCAGCTTCGCGGATGGATTTGAGCGGTTTCGTCGGCCGGAAGGTCGGCCTCGTCGGAACGATTGAGCCGCACCTGGCGACAAAGAAAGCCCTCGTAAGATTCACGGAAATAGTAAAGCAATAATCGCCGGCTGTTTGCTGCGTTAATTGTTTTAAGTTCTTACCCAAACTTGGGAAAGTCCCGCTCGTTCTGTTTTGCGCTCGGCGCGAGCAATTCGGCAGGCTTTGCAAGTCCCACCGCTTCATCCTGCTCGTACTCGTAATCGTCCTCATACGGCCCGAATAGTTCGGACCATTCATACTCAAGCCTCAGCGTCCTTCCGATACCGTCGATAACGAAAGGCTCGCTTGCTCCGTGCCGCCGTAGGCGCCCATATTAATAACGCCGCCGTTCGGGAACGGCTCATGGCCGATGGGACTGTTTGGATCGCCGGTATCGATACAGGGGCTCGTTACATCATCCTGAACCCAGCTTTGGCTATTAGGATCCCATCTTCCTGCCTGAGATTTCAGGTGGTAATCGCCTTCAATCCATACGGCGTTGGGATCATTCAGCTCAGCAACTACATTCGGATCATCTGCATCAGCCCCATAGCCTGGGTTGGCAAAGCACGGATCGACATCAATATTACGATCGCCCGGCCAACCACCTTGGATGTTCGAGTAAGTTATTGCTGACCTCAGAGCATATGGATCCGGATCGAATATTGTGTCTTCACCGTCCCACAGAATACAATTCGTTAGCTGAAAATATCCCGGCAGGGAGGGCAGGTGAGGATCAGAGGCTAGGGCGTTTCCAGTGGAGGCGGAATTATCGGCAAAGGTGCAGTTGGCCATCGTCATTTTAGCGCCCCAGGTAAAGAAGATTCCACCACCACGATTCGCAGAGTTTCCGCTAAAAGTGCAATTAGTTATGATTGGATCACCTCCGGTGTGTATTGCGCCGCCATCTTCGACAGCAGAATTGCCGGTAAAAGCACATTCGGCCAATTCCCCACTGCCGCCTATGATGCCGGCGCCATTAGTGGCGTAATTCGACCGAAAGGTGCATCTGATTAACGTGGGAGTGCCACCAGCGCTCATTCCACCACCAGATCCGGGGATTATTTCGGAGACGTACGGGATTTGCCCGTCATGAGCACTGTTTCCGCTGAATACACAATCGACCAACGTTGCGTTGGCGCTGCCATTCCACACGCCCCCGCCGATCCCTGTGACGGTATTATTGATGAACCTGCAATTTGTCAACGTCAGAGTGGAGTCTTCCGGATTCAACAGCCCGGCACCTGCTTGGGATGCCGAGTTGCCTAGGAACGTGCAATTCTTCAGTGCTATACTGCTATCATTGCCATTGCATATTCCCCCACCACCCCCTGCCGAGTTTTCGCTAAATAGACAGTTGGTGAGTTCAGGATTACTGTTGCTGTTATATATCCCGCCTCCTCCCCCAGTGTGAGAACCTCTTGTCGATCCTGAATAGGGGCCGGTTACTTGATTGCGTCGGAATGTGCAGTCGGTCAGCGTAGGATTACTTGCAGAGTTGTACATCCCACCGCCATTTTTGAGCGCATAGTTGTTGTCAAATGTGCAACTGACAAGCGTTGGGTGGCTGTCTTCTGATATCATCCCCGGCGCCGGCATATTGGAATTGTTGTATATTCCACCTCCTAATCCAGCATAGTTCCCGGTGAATGCACAGTTGACGAGCGTGGGATTACTACCGCCTCGATTCAACAATCCACCACCTATATGATAAGCGGCGTTGCCGGTAAACGTGCAGTTAAGTATTGTCGGGCTACCCTGGTAGATGTGCATTCCAGCGCCGCCGGTTGATGGCACTGTGTACATATCCATGAAGCAACCTCCCGTAATTACAAAACCATCAAGAACGGTGGTTGCATCCGTATAATTGGCTCTAACGACAACCGGACTATTGTCACTACGATTAGACTCAATCAAAAGCATGTCGCAGGGATCTTCTACAATGATATCATCGCCGTTCAAGTCACCGCTGAGGATGGTTTCACAGGTCTCGATGTCCCTGGCATTGGGATCTGGTTCGCCGAATCCAGCGTAGCCGCCTTTAACGGTTACCTCGTTGATAAGTGTGAATGTATTATCTCCATCACCAGGCGTTTGAAGCATACGCTGGTTCGGTTTATAAACACCCTGTGCAACCCGAATCTCAATCGGCGTTTCAGAAGTCTCAGCATCGTACAATGCATCTTGCAAGAATGTGTAAGCATTTACCCAGCTTGTGCCGTCATTATTTCCGGTAGCATCGTCATCAACATAAATGATTTCCGACAACATATATGATTTACTCGCTTCTGGGGTGCTGCCGTAGGCGCCCATATTGATTCTGCCGCCATTAGGCGTTGGTTCGTCGCCGACCGACATGTTCGGATCTCCGGCATCGATACAGGGGCTGGTGACATAATCTATTATCCAGCTTTGACTATTCGGATACCATCTGCCTGCCTGTGACTTCAAATGGTAATCGCCATCAAACCACCCAGCGTTGGGATCATTTGCATTAAGCAAATAGCCTGGTTCGGCAAAATACGGATCGACAGATATGGAACCCGGGCCCGCTAATGTATCGTCAACTCCGTTATC
>CAZHBL010000399.1:0-5383 GCA_964530105.1 uncultured Pirellulales bacterium
ACCGTGTTACTGTTTAGAATAAAACTAAATCAAGATAAACGGCAATTATGGCTAAGCGAAAGGAGTCATACAATGGCAAAAAAGAAACTTGTCAAAGGCTTATGGTCAAAAAGCGAGGTTACTTTACTCAGAAAACTCTTCCCAAGTAATCCCACAGCCGAAGTAGCTTCAAGGTTGGGGCGGTCGCTCGGTACAGTAAAAAAGAAAGCATCCAGAATGGGGCTGAAGAAATCAAAGAAGTACATGAAGTCCCTTGGTCGAAAATAACCACGTAAAGGCCAAAGAGTGGCGAGCCAAACTACCTCAAACAGAAGCTAAGACAGAGTGACATTACACCACAAAATGGTCCAATTTTAACTCGCAAAATTCCTACAACTCGACTACAACCCAAAAGGCCAATATCTACCTATTGCGAGAAAAACTTGATTCCATAAGCTATTATTTATAAAGAAGTTAGGCAGTGGCCAAAAAAACGCAAACGTATTCAATGAACAGCGTCAATTACCAAGTGAATGTAAGTAATTCAAGCAAGTTAGTATGATTTCTAAATGATCTTAAAACATATATAGCTACATATTTTATATTGAATATCGTATTGACACAATTCGCATAATGTCATTCGGATCGTAATATCAGTTCACATTGTGCAAGCGAGCCCATCGGATCCCAAGGCGGCAGCACTATTGGTGTAAGAGCTAGCGCTTCCTTTAAATCCTCAGGCAAATAACTCTTGTGGGCCGCTATCTCGAACATGAACTCATCAAACCACGAATCATCCATGATAAAGAATCCTTTCTTACCGTTCTCATCACTCCAACTATTCTCCACACGCCAGCGACGCGGATGACCATCGATGACGTCCACACCTGTAAATAGCATGGCATGGTTCATTCTGCTTTGGTGGTAAATGAGCCGGTCGGCCTTACTCAGAGCGAACTTTGTGCCGTAAACACTCTCATAATCGAACAGGCGGGAGTCCCAGAGTCCGAGATCTCGGTCCATCTGTTTGCTGCAATCACATCCGAACCAGACCGGTTGGCCGTCAAGAAGTGAACGCATAGCAATCTCTTTCATCATATCGATGTCGACGTTCAAATACTTAACCGGTTCGCCGCCTACCACGTTGCCCAAATAAGCCACGGTGAATGTACGAGCTATTGGACTACTTGGTCTCGGATCATGAACGAGACAAATGTAATCGTCCAGATTCAGCGTGACATATTTTTTAGCAAACTCCTTTGGGGTCAGCTCACCGTCGCGGTGAAACTTGTTATCCTTGTCGCGCCATTGCCAATCAAAACGGTTGGGAGGTGTGCCCATGTGGATGCTTAGAATTCGGTAGATCACAGTTAGAATCTCATGCTTAGCATTCCGTAATTCTGCAATACTGGCACCGTTGCCGTGCATGTCGCGCAGGCGTTTGGCACCCTCGCAGAGCTTGGTTTTGAGAATGTTGTTCATCTTTGAGCTATTCGAAGAACTCTCGCTTTCAGGCATAACCGTTTTAGGCACCAAACCGTGCTTCTTAACGACGCTTACGAACATATTCCACTGTCCACCGTCGCCAAGAACATTGTCCAGCAAAAAGTCAACGGTCCGGTCACCATCGGGACGATCCGCCGTATCGATGATTGACTCCAAAAAGTAATTGGCACGCTCGATCTTGTCCCAAAAAAAGACGTAGCTCTGGCTGAATTCAAAGTTTTTCACATTCATTTTTTTCATGGCACCGACACGTAGGAGGTTCGTTCCGGCAAATATCCAACAGCGACCGCTCCTCTTTTGACTGGTGACCGACCAGTCATCGAGTTTGCAACTGAAGGAATCGTCGAGGCTTGTCACAACCGCTCGGTTAAGAGCAAGATTGTCCACGGAGGTAACAGTCACGGCGTTCTGCATTTGGTGGTTGTGAGGCATGTTATCAAATGCTTCCTGCATAAACCGGATTTGTTGAGGCTGAAGGTCTTCGGCCGTTCCACCCGGCATAAACTTCTCGATAACAAAGTCTGGGATTTCATTCTGGCCTGCACCAGCCTTGTTCCCAGGAAGTAACGATATTATAAGCATAAGTATTCCAGTGATTAGCGTTGAACGTTTCATTGGTTTCTCCTTTAGGTTTCTATCTTTTACGCAATTGAGATTCGTTATCTAACACTAACTTCACGTCGCATTTCTTCAATTCTTGTGCCTACAATACCAGTTCTGACTAGAAATTCAAGGTAGTGAATGTTTTTGCCGTAACACGCGTAATCTATAATGATTGTATATGACATAGGTAAATTCATTCTGTTCATTATAATGCATCGTAAAGTTGAAGAGCTGTTGAGATGAGCGACGAAACGTGGTTGATAGGTCGTAAGGTAGATGCCTCGCAGATTTTACTATTTGATTTTGAGCTTTTCATAGGTGGACGGCGTAAAAAAACAAAGAACTGGCCACTTTCTTAAGCTGCCATCAACTCTTTTTGTCACAACAGTATAACTCGGAGCAGCCTCGGGCTTCGCCCTTGGCCGCAACCAAAAAGTTCGTCTTGTAAAAAAGCTTCGTAAGATACCACAAACAAAATGGTTACAATCGTTCAAAATAAAAAACGAGCATAAAAAACAACTTTTTGAAAGATTGTAGTACAAAGGTATAACAACCCGTTAGTAGATACGAACGTTATCGATAAGACCGCAGACCAGAAAGTATCGGGTTCCATATTTTTGCCAGTATCGATGTATTGGATGCCACCCTTTCCCCTACCACAAATTTGTGGCACAGACTACCAGTTCTCATAGATCCTTATTTACCTGCTTCAATGAGCTTTTTAAAACGAGAGTATTCGCGTAGAACATCCCAAACTGGAAGGTTACCACAGGTCCCCAGAATGCTAAGGATTTAAAGAACCTGACGCATTGTCTTGAGAGACGCTGGCATAGACAAACGGACAAGTAAAAATCACTCCGTTCATTGAAAACGATGTCAAATTTTTGGCCACTGCATAACTCCTTTACATATAAGCTCTTATGGCGTTATGGGTTTTTGGGATTAGGTAGATAACGGGCTTTCGGGTCGTAGGTGAGTTGTAGTCGCAGACGGATAAAAATTGGGTCATTTTAGTGTTGCGATGTCACTCTATCACAGCTTCTGTTTGAGGCAGTTTTGCTCGCCAATACTCTGCTTCTTCTGGCTTGTTCCAGGCTTCGTAGAGGCCGATTGGATTGTGTCATGACATCCCCCGGCCTTACCTAAATTGGCAAACACTTCACATATCATCAAACCAGAATTGGACGTTTACAAAATTGCCTTGGGAATCAAACTAGGTATTGTTATCCCAGAGACGCGACAGTAAGAACAAGCTGTATAGCCTTCATGCATCGGAGATTAATTGCATCAGCAAGGGCAAATCCCACAGGAAATATGAATTTGGTAGTAAGGTAGGTTTAGTCTCTGCGGCAAAGAACGCCTTTATTGTTGGGGCACTTGCTTTCATATAACCATTTCAAGCTAAGACTCATTGACTTAACCATAGTATATGTGTTATAATTTAGCGTTATATGATATTTTACACTTTTGAAGATTTTAGCTCTTGATACTGATTATTCTAAAAAACCTGTGAAATATGAATTCACAACGATGTAATCCCACTCAGTGGCCTTATACATCTGTGGAGAACGACATGGAGGATGGTTAGACCCATGAAAATCTTATCTCTAAGTCTGGTGATGACGGTATCACTATCCAGCCTTACTGATTTCGCCTTATCGGCTGATCATCAGACAGGCATTCCTTTGGCAATTAACGAGCTTATGGCCTCCAATGCTAGTACGATTCAAGACCCGCAAGGCCAGTATGACGACTGGATCGAGATTTATAATTTTGGAAGCGAGGCTGTCAATATCGGTGGTATGTACCTCACGGATGATTTGACTGATCCCACCAAGTGGCAGATTCCCACTAACAGTCCCTCTGATACGACCATCCCAGCTCATGGATATTTGTTAATATGGGCTGATAAGGATACCACCGATACAGGTCTGCACGCAAACTTCAAACTTGACGCCATGGGCGAAGAGCTTGGCTTGTTCGATACCTCTACATCAGGAATGGACGGCGTGACTTTGATTGACTACGTTATCTTAGATGAACAGACCGCTGATATTTCCTATGGTTGTTATCCAGACGCCAGTGATAACCTAATCTTTTTGGTTTCTCCTACACCCGGTACCGAAAATACCGTGGGGTACTTAGGTAGTGTAAACGAGCCTGAATTCAGTCACCAGCACGGTTTTTACGATGAGCCTTTTACACTTACAATCGCAACTGAAACTGAAGGTGCCACGATATACTATACACTTGATGGCAGTGAACCGTATGCCACTGAGATTGGAGAACAATTATCAACCGGCATTCCTTACACAGATTCTATTCTCATCAATAAGACCACCTGTCTACGGGCCAAAGCAGTCAAGGAAGGCTGGAAGCCCTCGGAGACTGTAGCCTGTAGTTACTTATTTTTGGACGATGTCATACAGCAGCCGGTTCGTCCCGAAGGTTTTCCCGATCGCTGGGGCTCAAGGAACGCTGACTACGAAATGGATCCCGATATTGTATATGACGCACGCTACCACGACAACTTAAAGAATGCTCTGACATCGATTCCCACCGTGTCCATTGTCATGAACAAAGACCATATGTTCGGGACTGAAGGTGTCTACTCAAATCCATATGAAGAAAAGGAGAAACCCGCATCTGTTGAATTGTTATATCCGGATGGCACGCAGGAGGGATTTCAAGTCAACTGCGGCATTAAAATAATAGGCGGTGCTTCTCGTAGCATGAGCCTTAAAAACTCCTTTCGCTTGCTTTTCAAGGGTATCTACGGACCTTCAAAGTTCAGATTTCCACTCTTTGGCCCGGACACTGCGAGTGAGTTTAATACGATCGTCCTGCGATCCAGCTTCAATGATGGATATGGCTGGAGTGGTGCAAGGTTTTACGAACAATACACCCGTGATACGTATATCCGAACTCTACAGCGCGAGATGGGCCATGTGTCCCCAGATAGTATTTTAGTACACCTTTATATTAATGGTTTGTACTGGGGGATCTATTTTCCATGCGAACATCCGGATGCCTCATTCTCAGCCAGCTATTTCGGCGGAGAAGAGGAAGACTGGGATACATTTTCACACAGCGGTATAACCCTCAGAGAAGGCAATGACTCGGCCTTACGTCAGATGACCGCCTTGTGTCAGCAAGCCTCCAATTCATACGAAGCCTATCAGCAGCTTCAGGGCAATAATCCCGATGGTTCCCGAAATCCTGATTATCCCTGCTTGTTGGATATGACGAACTATATTGACTATTTGATTCTGAATTATTGTGTCAATAATGAGGA
>CAZHBL010000400.1:0-5345 GCA_964530105.1 uncultured Pirellulales bacterium
TATTATAGCGTGTGCAGCTATAAAGCAAGCTGCACACCCTACGTGCTTCTCACCGTTTAATTTTATGAAAAAGAAAGAACAGCACACCATTGTGTGTTTCATTTTCGCGCTGATTGCAGATTATCAATCAGCTCATCAGCAGTAGGGTGTGCAAACGTTTTTTTTGCACACGCGGTTCCTGCTCTACGTGCTGCCTGTCGGAATCTGTGTTGCTTACATTCTTATCTACCTCGAACCGTGGGCGGCGGCCCAAAGCGGCGAGGTTGTGGAACCGGCCGAATTCTCATTGTCCGATTTTATAAAAAAACAGGGGCAGTAGGGTGTGCAAACGTTTTTTTTGCACACGCGGTTCCAATCGCTATTATAGCGTGTGCAGCTATAAAGCAAGCTGCACACCCTACGTGCTATTCGATTTTATAAAAAAGAAAGGACAGTAGGGTGTGCAAACGTTTTTTTGCACACGCGGTTCCAAGCACTTATTGCAGCGTGTGCAGCTATAAGGCAAGCTGCACACCCTACATGTTACATGCTCACTGTTTGATTTTATAAAAAAGAAAGGACAATAGACGGTTCAATGTTTTTATTTCCGCGCTGATTGCAGATTATCAATCAGCTCATCAGCGAAGATGTGCCATTGGGCCGATCCGTTCTCGACGAAGTATTCAAACGATTCGTCGTCGGCCAACTGTCCCAGCACGGTTTTTCGGTCTGCGGGGTCGGTGACGTTTTCAATGATCTGTTTTCGGAGTTTTTCCAGCTCGGCGAGAAATTGGCCGTGCTGCTCGGTGAAAATTGCCTCAAGCTTCTTTCTTGTGTGGCCGGCGTAAGCGGGGCATTGGCCTTCCGTGCCGATAGCGATTTGCAGGTTTCCACGCTTGACCACGGCCGGCACGAAAAAGTCGCAAAGCTCCGGCACATCGACGACGTTGCAAAGGACCTCCAGTTCCTGGCAGTCTTTGTATATCTGTTTGTTGAGCTGGTGGTTGTTCGTTGCCGCTATAGCCAGCAGCGCCCCGGCAAGATAATTCTTGGAATATTTGGACTTTATCAGCTCGGCGTCCGTGCCCCGGCACAGGGCCGTCATCATATCGTCGATGCGCTCGGCGACCACGACCACACGGGCTCCGGCGGTCAATAGTGCCTGGACCTTTCGCACGGCTACGGCCCCACCGCCGATCACGACCACCCGGCGAGAGCCCAATTCCAGAAATATCGGATATTTTGCCATGGCAGAATTATACCACACAAATTCCGGCTGTAACATCAATTTAAAAAGAGATTTTACGTATGCGATTTTTGGAATGTTTGCGGAATTGTTATTTGGTCATGGATTATGTACTGGCGCTTACCTAATTCAATGTATGCCAGGTATTATCCTGTCGGACTTCGAAAGGCCCGAGATGGATTTGAATCTCCAATCTGTATTTTTCTCCGTTTCCGGCCGGTACTCGCCACGAGTACTTGCAGATGCCTCCTCACCCATATTTGAATTGACCGGAATGAACGACCTGCTCGGAGCCGTCAATAATTTTGAATTCCGGCTCAGGCACGTTCTTTCCGTTCATTTTTGCACAAGGGGAATACAGTTCCCCGGCCTGGTCTTCGAAATCGAAGCCTAATATGATATTTTTACCATCTCTTTCCATAGTTGTCTTGATCTGGAGTGGGCCGCCGATTTGGAAAGAGGTTGACTTTCCGGGCCTGATCTCGAAGTTGCCAAGCTTGCTTAATCCTTCACTTTTATTTTTGAGAGTCCATTGATTTCCCGCAGAATCTTTTTCGGTCAGCTCCAAAGAGACCACACCGTATCTCCCGGCAGGCAGGCTCCACTTTCCGGTAGAGCCGCTTAACTGTTGATGAGCGATATCCGACCGAAGGCTCAATTTGACTTGCCGCCCTCCGACATCAAAGGTTCCGAATAGCGGTTTTGTCTTTTCGAAATTAATTATACCGCCGTCCTCGGCAACCTGGATACTGTAGTACTGTTCGTTTACTTTGATAAGATGGCTGAGCGGCATAATCTCCGTCAGTTCGGAGTCGAACTTCGAGTTGCCGTCGAGGTCTATTGCAAGCACATCGCATTCGGGTTTCCAGTAGTCTTTGACCGGCAGCACAACGGATTTGTTGTATTTTCCGTCATAGTCACAGTCGAGAAGTGCTATCTTATATGCCTTGCCGTCCAGGACGACCTGGCCCCGGCGGTAGAGTACCGGATAATATTCGAGCTGCCGGCCGGGATAGTATTCTGCATAGAAAACTCCGGCTCTGTTTGTAGTGTCCCCATGCCGTGTCGAGACAGGGCCAAATTTATACCCTTTATGCAGCCCCGTGCATACATATTGCTTCTCGTCGGAAAGTAAGCCGTCGCCGTTCGTATCCAGACAAAGCTTAAACTGTCTCGCACGATCAGTAGAGCGATACGTTATCCCGGGAACGTCCTTGTCACCCACGCGAATCATAAAGTACACTGGTTCTTTAGGCGTATCGGATGGTACATCGCGCAGCTCTTGTGGTCTCACGAGCGTAGTGTCTCGCCGCTGTCTCGCCTTGTTTACGAGAGTGGCATTCTCCAAAGCCGACACGTATCCCAATTCTGCTTTGGCGCCACTTTCGATGAGGTTTTCCGCCTGAGCAATGGCCAAAACAGCGAACAAAATCGTAGCGCCGATTGCGACCAGACATCTAATATGTCCGTGTTTTTCCGACATGTACAACCTCCAGGCTTTCGTGGGAACAGCCGAACGTGCGATGATTGCCCAATTCAAGGAATATCGGATATTGTATAAATTATTATACCACAATACGCCCTATAATCATAAAGAAATTAGAAAAAATACGGATTGTGATTATTCATGAGTGGCCGGTTATTAAGGAATCGTTGACAGGAATGACAGCGGTTAAATGTTCCTGAAAACTTCAGTTTGAGAATTTTGTATCCGATAATTTTGAATGTATCATTTACTGAGCCAGAGATAAGGCTGGAAGCCTGATAGACTGTCTGTTCGGGCATCACTTCCCAATGCAGTACAGGTGCTTGCGGCCGCGAAGAAAGATCTTGTCTGCGGAGACGGCCGGTGAAGCGCAGAATACATCTTCGAGCTTATTGACGGCGAGTATCTCGAACTCCTGGCCCGGCTTGACGATGTAACACTCACCGTCCTCGGTCTGCACGTAGATTTTGCCGTCGCCGGCTATCGGAGAGGCAGTGATCGTGTTGCGGGCACCGAGCTTTTGCTTCTCGTATACGACCTTTCCCGTCCGGGCCTCGTAGCAGGTCAGGGATCCCTTGTCCAGAGGCACGTATAGATATTCACCGATGGCTATCGGTGAGGTCACATACGCGCCGCCCGAATGATACGACCAGGCGACGCCCTGACTATGGGATTGACCTCTGGGTGGAGTTATATCGCCCGAGGCTTCCGGGCGGACGGCAACGATCGGCCGCTGCGGAAACAGGTTGTGTCCCGACGAGAGAAACACCAGCCCAACGGCGGCGACAGGCGAGGGAACTGATATCATCGATCCGCCCGCGCACTCCCACAGGAGTTTGCCCGTGGCTGCATCGTAGCCCCGCATGCGGCGCGAGGCATTGGTCACGACGGTTGTGCGGCCGCCGGCCTCGAACAGAAAGGGTGTCCCCCACGATGCGCCTTCGTTACGCTCCGTGCGCCAGACCGTCTCGCCGGTGGCCTTGTCGAACGCGGCGATGTAGGAGTCGTCATCGCTGTCGCAGTTGACAATGACAGTGTTCCGGAACAGGACCGGCGAGGCTCCCGTGCCCCAGCCGGCTCGCCTGCGCATGAGTCCCAGGTCGCGCTGCCAGATCACGCGGCCCTCGAAATCGACGCAATAAAGGCCCGCCGAACCGAACGAGGCGAAGACGTATTTGCCGTCCGTGACAGGTGTTTCGGAGGCATAGGTGTTCTTTGTGTGGCGGGGCGTCTTCGGGTTTTGGCTCGCGACGGCCTTCGACCACAGGATGTTTCCATTATCGGCATCGAGGCAGATTACACGATAGGCGTACTCGGACTCGTCGGGCTTTGCACGGTTGCCTCCCATATACACGCCGCCTCGAAATGTTTCGACGTTGGGATCTTCGGCGGCGGCAGTGGTGACGAAGACGCGGTTGCCCCAGACAATGGGGGATGAGTGGCCGGCGCCGGGGATGGGCGTTTTCCACCTGACGCCCTCGTCCTCACTCCATTTCAAGGGCAGGTTCTTCTCGGGCGAGATACCCCGGCCGTCACCGCGCCAGCCGGGCCAATCCTGCGCGAGAACCCGGCCTGCGCTTATCAGAGTCATACACAAAATCAATGCCGTTGATAAAAGCATCTTTTTCATAGTAACCTCCGATTCGATTCCTGCTGAGAAGCTCTTAGTGTTCTACACCACGGCAACAGCACACTATTGTGTACTTATTCATTACAACTCCGATCGGGGTGATTTGTAAATCTGGGATTTCCCATATAACACTGGATATTCTTGCTCATCTAAGCCGCTGGGTTTCTTTTCTCATAGAATGTCAAATCTATATCGAAAACTCATGGTTTCTATCTTCATTTTGAAACTATTTTAGCTGACATTTCCCGGATTTAAACTCTTAATTCTTTCAGTTTTCTCTTGCCACATGTCCTGCTGAAGGCCATTGACTGACGGTCTCTGCGATCTCGATAAACGACGATTCAACGCCGCACCATCCAAGAAAAACTAAGGAAAGTCACCGATAATGCAGGTTTTTCTTTTGTTTTTTAGCTTTCTTAACTTTTTCTTTTCGCGGTCTGCCGACAGGCAATGAATGTACTCGGCGGCCAAGCAGCTTTTCGAGCTTGCTTAGAAAACTGTCGCCGCCCAGAGGACTTCCCGTATGCGTACCGCAAATCAGACTGGCTGTCAAGTGTTAACTTATAACTTCAGGTCTGACCCCGACTTCTATGCCTGTATGGTCCCCAGATACCCCACCCAGATACCCCAGATACAGATAGATAAGCACCATTTTTCAACAGCCCGGCTGTCCCTAGTTTTATATAACCAAAATATTAAAAAGAGAATAAAATTGTAACAGAACGGTAACATTTAGACTGCATAATTGCTCCTATAAAAGTGACCGTTTTTTGTTAATCTATTTGAAAGGAGCATGATTATGAGAAGGTTAAAAGACATCACGGTCTGTGCAATAATTCTTGCCTGTATGAACTGTTCTTTCGGGCAAATCCTGAAAGAATATGTGCCTGAAAATCTCGATGTCTTTAAGTCGGACACCGTAAAATACGAGGTAAATGCCGATGGTTGTATTGATGTCAAATCAATTCCCCGTCCTGATTGTCAGGCTTTTTATAAGATAGCGA
>CAZHBL010000401.1:0-5337 GCA_964530105.1 uncultured Pirellulales bacterium
CTCTGACGACGCCTCAGCGCTCTTTTTGAGCACCGACGACGATCCGGCCAACGCTGTCCAGATTTGCGGTCACAATAGTTGGACCGGCATAGACCAGTGGGACAGTTTTCCAGAGCAGATGTCCGCACCCATCGCGCTCGAAGGTGGTGGGAAATACTACATCGCGGCGCTGTACAAGGAAGGCGGCGGTGGTGACAACTGTTCAGTGGCCTGGGAAGGCCCCGACCACCCGGAGCGGGTACTCCTTGCCGGCCATCATCTGTCACCGGCCGCAATCCCTGAAAGCCTGAAGAAAGCTCAGAACCCGGTACCGGCAGACGGCGCAGTGGATGTCGATGCTGCGACGTTAGAGTGGGGATCAGGTTACGAGGCAGTCTCTCACGTCGTATATTTAGACGGGGAAATGATTGCTGAGACAGAAAATAACTTCGCAGCGGCAACCTTGGCCCCGGGCACGTCCTACACCTGGCGAGTCGATGAAGTCCAGGCAGATGCAAGTGTAAAGGAGGGTAACACATGGAGCTTCACAACGCTGCCTCTTGAGGCCCATTTCCCGAGCCCGGCGGACGCTGCCGAGAACGTACCATCCCCCGTTACGCTGAAGTGGACGGTCGGCAAGAATACTATCATCAACGATGTATACTTCGGTACCGACGAAGCACTCGTAGCGGCTAACGACCCGAGTACGTTCAAAGGCAAATTGATGACTCCATCATATGCTGCCGGCGAGGTGGAACTGTTTTCGACTTACTACTGGAAGGTCAATGAGTTTACACCCGGTGGTACGATTGAGGGTCCAGTCTGGAGCTTCTCCACGGAAAAATACATATCACTCTCGAGCGGCTCGCAAACGCTTAGCTATGACAACAGTGCTGAGCCTTACGTTACTGAGCTGGCTTTGGATACTCCGGCGGACTTGACGGCCGAAGGTGTTGTTTCGGACCTGACCTTAAGCTTCCAGGGTATGGCGTCTAATCTGAGCATTGATGAAGCGACCGGCACCTACGAGATCACGGGTGAAGGCGCCGACGTCTGGGCCGGTTCCGATCAGTTCCATTACGTGTACATGAACCTTACCGGCGACGGTGAGATTTCCGCTCGCGTTGTCAGTAACGGCACCGGCTCGAACAACTGGGCCAAGGGTGGCGTTATGATCCGTGAGACAGCTACCGGTCCCTCCAAGCACATGGTAATGGCCCTAACAGGCGGCGACGGCAACGGCATATGCTTCCAAGGCCGTGCAGAAACCGGCGGCAACTCCAGCGGTCTCCAGGGCGGTCCCATTGCGGCACCACCTACATGGGTAAAAATTACGCGGACAGGTAACGATATTACGGGTTACTATTCGGCCGATGGTGCTGAGTGGACGCTGTTCGATGCACCGGTGGACGATAGTGGTGGCTTCGGAATATCGAATCCTCAGACTATTGAATTCCCGGAAACAGTCCTTATCGGCCTGTTTGTTTGTTCACATGCAGACGGTGAGAACCGCACTTACACGTTCGATAACGTGGATATTCAAGGTGACGCGGATGGTGTTATTGTGTCTGAGGATATTGACTCAGTCAGCGGCAACACCGCCGATCCGATTTACGTGGCTCTGGAAGATGCTACAGGTGCAGTTGCTGTGGTACCTCATCCGTATGCTTCGGCCACACAGATTGCAGTGAACAGGCCGTGGATGATTCCGCTGAGCGCATTTGAGGGTGTGGATCCGACCGCAGCCGCGAAGCTGTACATCGGCGTAGGTGATGGAGAGCCTGGCGGTGTTGGTGCAATCACTGTATCCAACGTCCGTGTAGTCGAGCCAGTTGCCATGGCTGACGTGACAGCGCCTGGTGATATCGTACAGGGCGTTCCCAACGATGGGCTAATGGATGGCGATAATTTCGGCTGGCCTGGTGGTGAGGCACCACCGAATGTAATCGATGACAACGTCAACACGAAGTTCCTGCACTTTAAGGGCGATCTTATGCCCACCGGTTTCCAGGTTACACCATTGAATGGTCCGAGTGTTGTTACAGGGTTGACTTTCACCACGGCAAATGACTCTCCGGAGCGTGATCCGATTGCATTTGCGCTATATGGTTCTAATAGTGGCATCGATGGGAAGTACGATTTGATTGCCTTTGGCGATATCGCCGATTTCGATCAGGCAGAAGCTTGGCCTCGCTACACAATGAACGCAACGCCAATTATGTTTGATAATGACGTAGCGTATGCTAACTATCAAGTTCTATTCCTGGACGTTCGAGACGCAGGAGGATCGAATAGTATGCAGATCGCCGAAGTGGAGCTGCTAAGCGCTAGATAGCAGAATGCTTAAAATGAAATGTCTCCCGCTTTCGTGGGATTGACAAGAAGTATTTGTACCTGTTCGGGGCCTGTGCTGATTAATTCGGTACGGGCCCCGATTGTTTTTAAATCGGGCATAATGCTGCTCCTATATCAGTTGCATCTGGTGATGGCGGATAGTATAATCAGTAATAATGAAATAAACGTACCATAGGAGACTGAGGCCGAAATTTGTGGAGGCGTGAATATGTTTTTCGGAAAATCAAAGTCCGTTTCACCGGTTCCTCAAAACACACGAAGCGGCGGGCATTCGGTCCAAACGCCTCGAACGTGCCCGAAGACAGGCAGACCTATCAAGAGCGGCAGGAAATACCGCTGGTTAATGTGGCTTTTTCCCATCATGGGGCTTTTCTCGCTGATTTGGTTTTTAATTCGTGTGATACCGAAGCCCTCCCGGGTGACTTATCCATGCCAGCGTTTTGCGGCTCCTTTCGCCGGCGGCTTCGTGGTTTGGATTGCGGGAATGATCGGCTCGGCTCTGGCGTACCGCAGGGCCAGAAGATTCCTCCATCAATCACGGTATATCGTCGCGGGGATATGTATCGTTGTCAGCGTGATGACATTATGGTTTTCAGTAAGCATTACCGGCCGGGCTCCCGCCGAAGCGGCTTTTACGCCAAACGAGCCGCCTAACAGTCCTATGGGCATCGCAAAAGGGATGCATCCCGGGCGCGTCGTCTGGACCCACGAGCCCGCCGCAACAAGCTGGGACGGCAGCACGGGCGCGTGGTGGGACGATGATAACACCAGTCAGCAGGCGGTTGACTACATGGTCTCCAAAACCATCCAGACGCTGACGGCTGAGCCGAGCGACAGCCAGGCATGGAGTGCTCTTTTCAGGCACTTTAACCAAACCAGGGGCCTCGGAGACGTCGGCTACCGGCACGGGGAGAAAATCGCCATCAAAATTAACATGAACCAGGAGAACAGCAGCGGCGGAAACTGGTCGGCGGGCATGGGCACTCCGAGCCCTCACGTGATTTACTCGCTCCTAAAGCAGCTCGTAGAAGTCGCGGGGGTGCCGGGCTCGGCGATTACGATTTACGACGCCGCAAGATATATCGGCAATCCTATCTACGACAAAATCAGAAACGATTCCAATCCGGATTTCCAGGATATCAGCTTCATTGTCAAGTCCACTCTGGCTCGCAATGGGCGCATCGCAGCAAGCCACGACACCGCCAATCCGCTGTATACGAGGGCCGGAACCGCCTATCTGCCCCGATGTGTTACGGAAGCCGACTACCTGATCAATATGGCCCTGCTCAGGCCTCATACACTTTATGGCATCACTCTATCGGCCAAGAACCACTTCGGTTCGGTCTATTTCCCGTCCGGAGGCGGTTGGACACCTGAACCCCTGCACAATTACGGCGGCCGAGGCAATGCTATGAATACATATAACTGCCTGGTCAACCTTAACGGCCATCGGCAACTTTCCGGCAAGACCCTGCTATACTTCATCGACGGACTATACCCCGCTGTGCATCAGAGCGGCAATGTAATCAAATGGGAATCTTTCGGCGACGACTGGTGCTCCAGCATATTCGCTTCACAGGACCCTGTGGCCATCGATTCGGTCGCACTCGATTTTCTGCGGAACGAGCCTCGCTGCACCGAGGTGACCGGGAACCCGGAGAATTACCTGCACGAGGCCGCCCAGGCGGATAACCCGCCTTCCGGTACATTCTATGATCCGGAAGGAGATGAAACGCCGCTGGCGAGCCTGGGCGTCCACGAGCACTGGAACAGTCCGGTGGATAAGAAGTATTCTCGCAATCTGGGAACCGGCGACGGTATCGAACTGGTGGTTCCTTCTTTCGCTACCGTGGACGGACCAATCGAGAACACCACGAGCGGCACTAAATACGACCATATACGACACGCAATAAGTGAAGCAGAACCCGGCGACGAAATCGTAATCAGCGAAGGTGTTTATCACGAAAACATTAATTTCAGCGGCAAAAACGTAACGCTCAGCTCGATCGATCCCGGCAATCCGGCGGTAGTGGCCGGTACTGTACTGGCAGGCAGCGGTGCCGGCGAAGACTCAGGCTCGGGCGGCCCCAAGAGCAGCCCCGTTCTAATCGCCGGCCCGGTCGTCACTTTCGCAACCGGCGAGAATGAAAGCTGCGTACTTGCCGGCTTTACCATTTCCGGCCCGGGAGCGGCTATCTACTGCTCGGGAGCATCGCCTGCAATCTCCGGCTGCCGTATCGAAAATAACGGGGGCAACGGAATCGAGCTGCGCGACGGCAGCAATCCGGCGATAACTAACTGCGAAATCAACTCCAACGCAGGCTCCGGCATAGAAATGCAGGCCAAACAGAGCGGGCGTATGACCATCTACAACCGCCCTGTAATCGGCAACTGTCTCATCGCCGGCAATCTCCAGTCCGGCGTCTCAGGCGGCATACCCGCAATCACAAACTGTACTATTGTCGCCAACACAGGATGCGGTATTTCCAATTCCCGCCCGACGATTATGAATTCCATCGTATATTACAACAGTGCCGGTACCGATGCCGTCCAGATAGAAAACGATGCCGGCACAATCACTTACTCAGATGTCCAGCGGGGCTGGCCGGGACAGGGCAATATTGACACGGCTCCCTGTTTCGCCGAGCCCGGATTCTGGAACCTGAACGGAACACCTGACGATGTGAGCGATGATTACTGGGCCCCGGGCGATTACCACCTGCGCTCGCAGGCGGGCCGATGGCACACCGGCAGTCAGAGCTGGCTGCTGGATGTGCTTACAAGCCCGTGTATTGATACTGGTAATCCCGATTCGGACTGGACTGCCGAATTGCCGCCAAACGGAGATCGCATCAATATGGGCGCCTACGGCGGCACGCCCCAGGCCAGCATGTCCTTCAGCCGTTAGCCGGTAGGGTGTGCATCGCACACCATTTATTGGCTCAACTCCAAATATCCGTTAAAATTCTCACAAAAAATCCGAAAATTGTGTATGAACCCGGC
>CAZHBL010000402.1:0-5330 GCA_964530105.1 uncultured Pirellulales bacterium
CATTCTATTTTTCGAATTCACATCAGCACCCGCCGAAATTTCAGACTTGACCTGGTCGATGTCACCGTCAACTACAGCCTGGTTCAGGGTTTTTTTTGGTAGTTGCTGAGCAAAAGTTGTATTGGTTGCAAAAGATGTTAGCAATAATGAAATCGTAATGAGAGTTATTAAACGCTTCACGGTATATCCTCCGAAAATATTTTACAATAAATAAAACTTTTCAGTTATTCGAACCGATTATTTATCGGGCATAAATACATTAGATACTTTTATAATTATACAACATATTGTCTAACTTTTCATATAAAAAATATTTTATCTTTTTAGATTTCCTCTCCGCAAGCTAAACCGATTCTTTCAAGGATTCCGTCGAATTCGTCCAGTGAGTAAAACTCGATTATGACCTTGCCTCTCTGCCCGCTTTTCCGCGTTTCTATGTTTACTTTTGTGCCAAGCTGGCTGGACAACTTATTTTCAATGTCAAGTATATGAGGTGGTTTTGAGCGGGCCGTTGTATTGACCTGGCCTGTACCGGCGAGATATTTTCGTACTAATCGTTCAACTTCACGAACACTTAACCGCCCTGCCATTGCCCGATTGGCTAATTTCCTGCGAAGCTCATCCGTAGGCAATGCAAGGATTGCCCGTGCATGGCCCATGCTAAGCTGACCATCAGCCAGCATTTGCTTAATTTCCTGCGGTAAGTCAAGCAGCCGTATATAGTTAGCGATTACCGACCGGCCTTCGCCGAGCCTTTCGGCCGCTTCGGCTTGTGTTAATGAGAATGTGCTTATGTATTCATGGTACGCCTTTGCCCGCTCGATAGGATTGAGATCTACGCGTTGTATATTCTCAACTAAAGCCCACTCCTGCAACTGCTCATCGCTTGCACGACGAACCAGGGCAGGTATGCTTGTCAGGCCAGCCAGTTCGGCAGCTCGCAGCCGGCGCTCCCCCGCGATAAGCTGAAAACCGGTTCCAATTGGACGGACGAGAATCGGCTGAATTATGCCGTTTGCCTTGATAGACTCAGTCAATTCTGCTAATTCATGCTCATTCCATACTGTCCGGGCCTGATAAGGATTAGGCGATATAGAATCAATACTGATTTTCTGAAAAGAATCACGCAACTCCTTATCAGGCGGGAAGTTAGAGACGGACAGAGGACCTGGTGATACTTGCTCATGCTCTGAATTATCAATTATTATAGGACCCATAAGGGACTGAAGCCCCCTGCCGAGATGTCTTGGCTTTTCTCTTTTGCTGTCGGCCATATTCATACTCCTTTACAATATTGCCTAAGAATATTGCTTCATTTCCCTTTTGTTAACTAATCTAAAAGTGCTTAAACAAATATTATTTCGGAATACTTACTGTAAATTCTGTAACTTTGCCAGACTAAAATGTAAATTATGAAAAAAATGTTTCACGTGAAACAATAAAAGGAAGATATATTGAGCAATAGAAATTATTTTCTGGTATCAGAATATCTGAAGAAATGTCCGAACAAGTGTTTTACTCGACCAGCTTTTAATTGTACAATTTAAGATTGGATAACGAGCAAAAGCCGGTTAAATCGTGTATTATTATTTGCTTGTCCTTTCGATTATAAACCAGGCCCACCCCAACTATTGACTCGAAAAATATGCTGCACATTCTCCGTTTCCTTATATTTTCACTGCTATACGAAAACTATCAATTACCTTTGAAATGTGAAAATATCAATCTAATTTGTGCTCAATTGCCACATTATAATCGTTAAAGGTAAGAATGTTTCACGTGAAACATCGATGCAGAATGTGCAAAATCAAGTCTGTGAAAGCAGAGTAAAAACATATATTCGGGTCGAAAATACATTAAAATCAGGCTTTTAGGTAGACAAATATATCCTTTTACAGCCATATTGACTGTTCTAAATATCAAACAAATGGTAGGGGAGGGCTGGCTGTGCCACTGAAATAATTAAAGGTCATAAAAGATTATAAAGTGTTGAATAGGAACGAAATATGCCGTATTTAGCAGTAATCAGGCTTTTGATGTGTTATGTATATCTTCGCATTCTGCAAGCAGGGACCCTTGCCACAATGACTCTCCTGGTGAATTGCTGCTCCATAAACGACATGTCGAGCAGGGGGGGGAATAGTCTTTTGAAATATTTAGAGTCTATACGAATTACTTTTTAGCGTTTTCCATTTTTTCGCTTCACTCAAGGACATATCTGATTCGAAACCAAAATCCGTCGAATTGGAGCCGGATAAGGCAGATATGGTATGGGTATCGCAGTTCGACACACAGATGCTTCACGCAGCATATCCTGAGAGTAGTCGAAGGATTCAGCATAACAGGCGATAACGAACCGTTATTCGAATAGGCTCTTAGGCTTTGTACAGGATCGCCCCCGGTTTTGCCAGATGGACTTTGGATAATATGGGGCGAAGTATGATCGTTACTATATTTGATAAATGAGCAGCGACAAAGTATGTTGTATATGTACCTACTTATGAAATATTGAGGTTATGTTTACGATTCAATAAATAACGGTACTTTACGGGCATGTAAGCATTTTCTTATTTAGTGATTCTGACTGTTGAAACAACATTAAACAGTATTTACAACACGAAAAAATAATTGACACATAGTGACAGGCAAGTTAGATATCTTTTTGTTGCTGCGATTTAACGTTGCAGGCCGTCACAGATATGTCCCAAGAAAAGGATGTACCGATGAAAGGGCAAACCGGATGTGGCTATTAATCCTGCTTATGCTTGCTGTAGTTTTCATTATCGTCTCGACAACAAGATTGAATCTCCACCCGTTTCTCGCTTTACTTATCTCCGCTTTCGGATACGGCATATTTTGCGGCAAAATGTCTTTGGAAGAGGTTGTCCAATCGGTAAATGCCGGCTTTGGCAGTACGATCGGATATATCGGCATAGTAATACTGGCAGGGGCGGTAATCGGCACATTTCTCGAAAAGTCCGGCGGGGCGTACAAGCTGGCGGAGGGTACGCTTAAGCTCGTGGGCAGGAAAAATGTGCCTATGGCTATGGGAATAATCGGATATATTGTGAGCATACCAGTATTCTGTGATTCAGCATTCGTGATTCTTTCGCCGCTATGCAAGGCGCTATCTCGAAAGGTGAAAATATCGCTGGCAGCAAGTGCCATAGCTCTCAGCCTCGGCCTTTACGCTACGCACACCATGATTCCCCCAACCCCCGGTCCAGTAGCTGCGGCGGGGCTGCTTGGTGCCGATCTTGGCCTGGTTATCCTTTGGGGCAGCCTTGTAAGTATCATTGCCCTGGCAGCCGGCTGGCTTTTCTCGATAAAATACGCCGCCAGGATATATATCGATCCCAAGAAGAATACAAAAGAAAACGATATAGAAACAATCACCGCCGATGCACCCTCAGCGTTAAAATCCGTGATTCCAATCCTGCTGCCAATCATATTGATTGTGTTCAAGTCAATTGGCGATTTGAAATCACATCCGTTCGGCGACGGTAATATAGCTATTATCGTCGATTTTATAGGACAACCCGTCGTAGCCTTGCTTATCGGCGTTTTCTTTTCTTTTCTGCTGCCTAAGAAGCTGAGCACCGAGATGCTTTCGGCTTCCGGCTGGGTCGGCCAGGCTGTCATTGCCGCGGCTACGATTATTATAATAACCGGCTGCGGCGGAGCTTTCGGCAAAGTTCTGCAAAACTCCGGAATATCCGATGTAGTTAAAGGTTACCTCGGCCATAGTGCAAGCCTGAGCATCTGGCTGCCTTTTCTTATTGCCGCCGCTCTAAAGACGGCACAAGGTTCGTCAACCGTAGCAATCATAACTACCGCCGGAATCATGGCGCCGCTTCTCGGATCGCTCGGTCTCGAAACGCCTACTGCAAAAGCACTTGTCGTCGTAGCAATTGGAGCCGGCTCGATGGTAGTCAGCCACGCAAATGACAGTTACTTCTGGGTAGTGACCGGCCTTACCGGCATGACTGTCAAGCAGGGCTATAAGTTGCAAACGCTCGGGACTCTCATAGAAGGAGCTGCCGCCGCCGTAGCGCTCCGGATTATAAGCTTAATTGTTCTCTGATCGAAAATAATGAAAATAGTCATAGCAATGGATTCATTTAAGGGTACTCTCAAGGCTCATGAAGCCTGTAAGGTCGTGTCTAATGTTATTGTAAATATAATATCGGACGTAACGGTGATGATAAAACCTATGGCCGATGGCGGCGAGGGCACAGCAAGGGCGATGATTGAGGCGGGCGATGGTCTTTGGATCCCACGTATAGCAATGGGCCCTCTTAAACAAATGCAGGTCGAAGCGGGATTTGCATGGTTTACGGACCGAACGGCTCTTGTCGAAATGGCGGCGGCAAGCGGCCTGGAACTGCTCAAACCCGAACAGTTCAATCCGCTCAAGACGACCACATACGGGACCGGCCAGCTTATAAAAGCCGCCGCCCAATACGGAGCGCATAAAATCCTTTTAGCAGTCGGCGGCAGCGCAACGGTCGACGGCGGCGTCGGTGCCGCGATGGCATTAGGCTGGCAGTTCCTCGATTATCATAAAAATACAGTTCCCCTGGGCGGCGGGGGGCTCGAAAAAATCGCTCGGATAATCAAGCCGGACCCACCATTACTTTTAAACCGTGACGGCCGGCTCGTTGCCGTAGCGGTGCTCAGTGATGTCGATAATCCGCTCTGCGGCGAGCATGGAGCTGCAGAAGTTTACGGACCCCAAAAGGGCGCAACGCCGCAAATGGTAAAACGATTGGATAAAGGACTTGCTCATTTAGCAAAACTCGTTCGAGAGCAACTCGGTAAAGATATCGAAAACATTCCAGGCGCGGGAGCGGCGGGGGGGTTGGCCGCCGGGGCTGTCGCGTTTATGGACGCAACTATCGTCTCCGGCATAGAAACGGTAATGGAACGGAGCAACCTTCGCGGCGAGCTCGAATCTGCCGACTGGGTCATAACCGGAGAAGGCTCTTTCGACCGCCAGTCGCTCTATGGCAAGGTCATATCCGGAATCCTGAAAATGGCACATCAGACAAATACCCGAGTGGCCGTGCTTGCCGGCCAGGTAAATATCCCGGAGTCCGAATATAAAAAGATCGGAATATCCGTCGCCATACCCACAAAACCGGACGACATGCCCCTCGATGAAGCACTCCGCGAAAGCCGGACGTTGCTCGCCGCGGCGGCAAAACATTTCGCCACACAATACCTTGCCGGATAATTCAATAGAATTTATGTTTATAATTAGCCACAGAGGGCACCGAGGACACAGAGAAATAGTCAATAAACAAAACGATTTTGACACTGATACCTAT
>CAZHBL010000403.1:0-2673 GCA_964530105.1 uncultured Pirellulales bacterium
CAGCCTTGGGAGGCCGAAGCAAAAAACCAAAAACGAAATATACAAGGGTAAGCAACGGATTGAGGAAAAGAAATGTCACAAGCCAGAGAATTTGTGTGCCCCATCGCCGGCCGAATATAGGATAGAATTCCCGCTGGAATAAACAATGAATCAATAATGCCGACCATATAACAAGATATAGTCCACTGAAAGCATACCAAGGCATCGAAATCCACCTTTCAAATAATTGTGTACGGGCGGTTTGCGAACCGTCTCTACCGCCAAAGCACCTAAAGCCCGACATATCAGTATCGAAATTTTAGCACTTTCGTATTACCCAAAAGTGGCGGAATGCCGGAAATAAAGATGTTTTTTTGGGTCCTAATAAAAACCTGGCAAACGAATACTTATTACGTAAAACTTTTAATAAAAAGAACTTACGGTTCATACACAACCTAATCCACCGGCTTTGCCGGACAAGAATCAAACTTTTTTGAATTTTTTCTTCTACAGCACTTGACGGGATACAAAAGCATGTTATACTTGTATTAGTTGATATAGTACAATTAGTGAGGTTGCTTTATGCAGATTCGTATCGATAACGCTTCGGGCAGGCCCGTTTATCGGCAGATTATAGACCAGATCAAGCGTGACATTGCCCTGGGCAGGCTCATTAAAGATGAAAAGTTACCGACCGTCAGGCAATTGGCGGCACAACTCGTCATTAATCCTAACACTATCGCCAAGGCCTATCGCCATCTCGAAAGCGAAGGCATCATCGTCACCAAACCCGGCTCCGGTGCTTTTATCGCAAATCTTGACAGCAATCTGAGCAAAGCCGTCCGAAAGAGACTCCTGTCGGATGAGCTTGAGCGAACCGCGGTCGAAGCATTTCACATGCAAATCGACGCCGAAACGCTGCTGGAATTGTTCAATAACGCTGTTGAGAAATTAAATGTGCCTTCGAAGAAACCTCCGTCAGAGATACATAAGGGAGAACAATCGAATGAATGATAACGTTATCAAAGTGGAAAATCTCGTCAAGTACTTCGACGGGCGGTGCGTTCTGGACGGCATCAATTTCACAGTGCCGCGAGGTTGCATCTACGGCCTGTTGGGCCGAAACGGAGCCGGCAAGACAACAATTATCCGGATTCTTTTGGGCACCGAGCCAGCGACGCGAGGTGAGACTTCCCTGCTGGATACCGAATCGACGAATCTTTCACCGGGAATTCGCGGCCGGATCGGCTGCGTCGCCGAAGGCCATAACCTTATTCAGAGTTATAAGGTCGGCCGGCTTATCAAGCTCTGCAAAGACCTTTCCCTGCGATGGAACGATGAGTCCTTCGGTCATCTGATAGAAACATTTCGCCTGCCAATGGACCGCAGGGTTAAAGACCTGTCGATGGGCATGCGGGCGCAGTTGAACCTCTCGCTGGCGATGGCGATTGACCCCGAGCTGCTTATCCTCGACGATCCTACACTCGGACTCGATACCGTCGCGCGCCGGCAGTTCCTCGAACTTGCTATCGAGGTAATTCAGAAGCAGGACCGGACAATTCTATTCTGCTCCCACATCCTCAGCGACGTCGAGCGCATCGCCGACAGGATAGGAATCCTCGCCGCCGGCAAGCTCGTGGTGGATTGCCCACTGGAGCAGCTCAAAGAACGCGTCAAAAAATTGCAGATCATCTTCCCCGAATCCCCGCCGGAAAAGCTATACCTGACCGAGATTATGAACCAGCAAATTCAGGGAAGGGAAATGGTCATAACAGTTGCCAACTGGAACCGGCAGAAACAAACTATTCTCGAAACCTTCAAACCCTCAAGCTGCACAGAAATCCCAATGAGCCTGGAAGACATATTCATAGAATGCACCAGACCAGGTGCCGAACCGGTGCAAGTCGTATAAATAGGAGACAAAGAAAATGCTGACCCTGATAAGAAGAGAAATTCGGGACAATATAGTCTATTTCATCGCAGCCGTTGTTTTCTCAGCGATCCTCATCGCGCTTCTGATCAACGCGACGTACCATTTCGAGTCGAGCGGGCCTGCTGTCTATGTCGGCCTCTCGATACCGATGCTGGTGATACTTGTATTAGGATTCTCTGCGATGGGCGTAACACAAATGTACATGGATCGAAACAGGAGAATATCGGCATTCCTCTCCGCCCTGCCGGTGACAAGAAGCCGGATATTGACGGCCAGAATCGTCGCGGGACTTTTGGCAATTCTAATCGTGCTTGTGCCCCTGACAATTGCCGCCATAGTCCTGGGCCGTCTTCTCGCACTGCCCATACCAATTTTCGCCGGCTATATCGCCGACATTCTTACAACGGTCTTTCTGATGGTTTTTGCGTGCTATTGCCTTGGATTGCTTACCGGATGGACAGCAAACAAGATTGCTCCTACGTTCGGCGCACTCGGACTGAACCTTGTTCTGGTCTCTCTGTTATTCGTAAAGGGCTTCGGCCCGGATATCAAATTCCTGCTTGTGCTGGTTATCGTTGCGTGTTTGATACGCACATGGCACAAGTTCATGTCAACATCCCTTTAGGAATATACCCATGCGATCTCGATCCAAATATCTCATTCATGTCCTTGCCGCCGGATTTCTCGTGCTCGTATTTCTATCCCTGTCGCTATTCTGGGCGAGATGGGTGTGCAAGAGCATCCTTGCAGGTATCATGCCT
>CAZHBL010000403.1:2773-5326 GCA_964530105.1 uncultured Pirellulales bacterium
GTCGCTATTCTGGGCGAGATGGGTGTGCAAGAGCATCCTTGCAGGTATCATGCCTATGGATTACAGAACCGTGGACATCACACCCTCCGGGCTGATTCCGGCCGAGATTGAGAGTGACCCTAACGTGGTTCGGCACTCCGGTGTGCATGCGCATATCATGGATCCCGGAGCCCCACAGACCCTTGGCTTTACGGATTACCTTGTCGGCAAGTCGCCGGCAGGGAGGCATTCAGATGTTTACTTTCTGAAGAATGACAACGAAGACTGGCACTGGATTTACTTCGAGAGGAGCACCGGCCGAATAGTCTGCCGTTTTGAAATCAAAGAACGAATGCCCGACACAACCGTAATGCGAAAGATGATCCTGATCTACGTCGGCCCGGAAGGGATCTCGGAGACTCCGGACGAAGACACAGGCAGGTTCACGTCTCCGGTTGTGGATGTTTCAGACATCGGCAGGGGACAGTTAACGTTATACGATAAGAAGTTGCGGCAGTTTTTCGCCATCAAGTTTCTCAAGGAAGTGGAACTCATTAAAGGCCCGCAATTGTCCGAAGACGATCCCCACCGGCCGGTCGATATAGGCATACTGAGCAAGAATCCCGGTGTTTTAGATGTGTGTTGGATACCGCCGGATATTAAGGCATCTCAGAACAATCAAGACAGAGTAATTTATTCAAGGAGATCTCACATACCCATCAGGGAAAGAAGCAAAGATTATGACCCCGACCGATATGTGCTCGTTCTTGACGAATCGGGGCAAATCTACCTGCTGGACAGAGAGACGCTCGAATTTGCCGGGCCGGCCTGGTCTTTACCCACACCAAAAACTTTATTTCCAACCGACGAAGGCGTAACACCGGACGATTTGCTGGCTTACAGAGTTCTGCCGATGGCCCTCAAAGAGGACCACAAGTACAGGGGATTATTCGCAGCCGCCGTCAACAGGGAGGGTACGGCACTGGCACTGGCCGTGTTCGATGTAAATGGGGTCCCAATAAAAAGCGATCAAACCTGGACAAGTGTCCGTCGAGGTAATAGAAGAAAATATTCCAGCAGCGCTGTTTTCTTCGGCTCTCCCGGGGCGCCTGCCATTACTATCGGCAAGTTTATGCTGGAGAATCTTCATCCGCCGATTCTTTCTCTGGCCTCATATTTCACCGCCGGGAGCATCGAAGCCGCTTCGGGCCACCGGGCAATGTTCCTGCTGCCAAATTCCTTTATCGCAATGAAGGGCAGGGACGCTCGTGCAAATATTGCGGCAAGATTTCTGTACGCCCTTTTATTGATGTCGCCTTCCATTGTATTGGCGATATTACTCGCCGTGCGGGTCGGTAAAGATGCTGCCGTGGTCGGTCTCCCACGAAAAACAAGACGCTGGTGGTTACTTGGAACCATCGCCTTTGGTCTGGCCGGATATATCACCTACAGGTTGACCAGGCCGAAGGTAACATTGGTGACCTGCGCCAACTGCGGCAAGCAGAGACGGCCGGATATGGACAAATGCCACCGCTGCGGCAGCAAATGGGATGTGCCGGAACTAATCCCTCCGGCATGGAGAGTCCTCAACGGATAATGGAAAACCTATGAGAGTATTACTCACACTAATAAAAAGACAGTTAGTTGACAACGCGGTCTATTTCCTGGCCGCTATCATCTTCTCGGTAGTGCTGGTTATAGCAATACTTTCCATAACCTTCAGTGAAGATATAACTTATTTGTCGCCTTATACGGTTATTCTTATTGTCATTACGCCTATTCTTTTCGGTATAGGTTCTTATATATTGGGCGTGATCCAGACATATTCTGATAAAACAAATGGTATAACAGCGGTTCTTACAGTTTTGCCTGTTACTCGTGGTCGCATTTTCTTTGCTCGTTTTATCATCGGCATACTAATAATCCTGACACTCTTGGGTCCCTTGGCAATCACAGGAGCTATCCTCTGGAAGTTTTTAGGGCCTCCTGACTGGCTCTTTCATAACTGGCTCACAGACACATTTATTGGATTGTCTTTGCTTTCTCTGGTATGTTATTGCCTTGGACTTATAGCAGCCCGGAGAATAGAGACATTCACATCATCCCTGCGAGCGCTTCCTTTGGTACCGATTCTCATGCTGCTGATTATCATCAAAGGTTTCGGCTGGCCGCTCCTTGCTGTGCTTCTACCACTTCTCGCCGTTTCTTTGCTCCACTGCTATAAATCTGATTCCAATCGTTTTATGACATATATTGCTACTGGATTTATAGCCCTGGTGTTATTGGCCATCCCACTCTACTTCGGCCGCCATTTATGCGATGGACTATTGGTGACCAAAATGGAGGCAAGCGCCAAGGTCAGCCCTTCCGGTTTGCTGTCGATGGAGATCGAAAATGACCCAAATGTCGTGGATTACTCAGAAGTTCTTGGCAGAATGAATCTACCAGTTGGGCGAACTAATTGCGCAGTATGCAACTTATTGGACTCGTGTCATCTTTTTACCAGCAGGTACTTTGAATCTAGTACTCAGTCCCGGAGATAATGTGTAGACAGTCTTTTTGCCGATAAGGTTT
>CAZHBL010000404.1:0-5319 GCA_964530105.1 uncultured Pirellulales bacterium
GCCTCGTGAACGATATGGGCGCCACGATGGATTTGTACACGACGATTCTGACGCTTGCCGGCGCGAAGGTGCCGGATGATCGCGTAGTTGATGGTTTGGACTTGTCACCCGCTTTGTTCGGAACCGGGCCTAGCCCGCGCAAGACGATGTTCTACTACCGTGGGGCAAAGCTCTACGCGGCCCGCAAAGGCCCTTATAAAGCCCATTTCATAACCAAGCCGGCGTACGGCGGTGGCGCCGAAAAGATGCACGATCCGCCGCTGCTCTATCATCTCGGCCACGATCCTTCCGAGAAATATGATATTTCCAAAGACCACCCGGAAGTTATCGAAGATATCCGAAAAGAAGTTGCGCTGCACCTTGCCAACTTAACACCGGGCGAAGATCAACTGGCAAAGCGCATCGAAAAGAAAGGATAAGAACCTGCTATGAAGTCAAAAATCGATCGGCGACAATTCATTAAAGCTGCGGGACTGGGGGCAACATTTCTGTTAATGCCTGATAGCCTTAGCGCCGGCCGGCAATCTACAACAAAGAAAGTCAACGATAAGCCCAACATTGTTCTTATCATGGCTGACGACCTCGGCTATGAATGTCTCGGCTGTTACAGAAGCGAATCCTATAAAACACCCGTGCTTGATAAGCTTGCCGCAAAAGGTATGCGTTTCGAGCACTGCTATTCCCAGCCGTTGTGCACGCCATCGCGCGTTAAGATCATGACAGGCCAATATAACTTCCGTAACTATGTGAATTTCGGCGTGCTGGATCCGAAGCAGAAAACATTTGGCCATCTGCTGCGTGATTCCGGTTATGCGACCTGTGTCGTGGGCAAGTGGCAGTTGTACGGCAGTGTCAATCAGAGCGCTGAGGTTCGCGGCACCGGCAGCCTGCCTGAGCAGGCCGGCTTCGACGAGCATTGCCTCTGGCAGATAAAGGACAGAGGCTCGCGCTACAAGGACCCGATAATGGTTCAAAACGGCAGGAGCCGCGACGGCCTTGAGGGTAAATACGGCCCCGACATTTCCTGCGATTATGCCCTAAATTTTATCGACCGGCACAAAACCGGGCCGTTTCTGCTTTACTTTCCCATGGCACTCGTGCACAGCCCCTTTGTCCCTACGCCGGACAGCGAAGACTGGGAAAAACCAGAGCACAAGAACAACACGAAATATTTCGCGGATATGGTTGCCTTTATGGACAAAATCGTCGGACGTATCGTCGGCAGGCTGGACATACTTGGCCTGCGGGAAAAGACTCTGATTTTATTTGTCGGCGACAACGGCACAGACAGGAGCATTCGATCGAAAATGACGGACCGGGTCATCCGGGGTGGCAAGGGCCTGACTACCGACGGAGGCACACACGTTCCTATGATTGCAAACCAGCCCGGGATCGTTCCCGAAGGGAAGGTATGCGACGACCTCGTGGACTTCAGCGATTTTGTGCCGACTTTTGCCGAAGCAGCCGGCGCGGAAATTCCCAGTGATATGCGTCTTGACGGCAGGAGCTTCCTGCCTCAGCTTCACAGCGAAAAAGGCAATCCGAGAGAATGGATTTTCTGCCATTATGACCCTCGATGGGGTAATCACAAGATGCGGCGTTTTGTGCGTGAGAAGCGATGGAAACTATATACTGATGGCGACCTTTACGATGTGCCGGCTGATACACTTGAGCAGAATCCGAATCCACACGGCTCGGAAGCCTTGGCGGCTAGGAAACGGCTTCAAGCCGTACTGGATTCGATAACATGATAAGAAGGAAATAATTATGAGTTCACAATGTTACACACGCCGAGATTTTATCGAAACAATCGGACTTGGGACAGCGGCATTTGTTGTTACCGGAGGCGTGAATGCTTCCGGATCACGAGCAGAGAAACGCCAGCGGCCGAATATCGTGCTTATCATGGCCGATGATATGGGATACTCAGACATCGGCTGTTACGGCGGGGAAATTCGCACACCGAATCTGGATGGACTTGCCGCCGACGGGCTTCGTTTTACACAGTTCTATAATACTGCCCGCTGCTGTCCGACCAGGGCCTCGCTGATGACCGGCCTTTACCCGCACCAGGCGGGTGTCGGGCACATGATGGAAGATAATGGTTATGAAAGTTATCGCGGCGATCTTAACAATCGATGCGTCACCATCGCCGAGGTGCTCAAGCTGGCCGGTTACAGCACTTATATGGCTGGCAAGTGGCACGTGACGAGGTTCCGTGGGCCGGATTGGCCGAAGCACAACTGGCCCCGCCAGCGCGGATTCGACCGCTTCTTTGGGACTATTCACGGAGCAGGAAGTTACTACGATCCGTGTTCACTGACCCGCGACAATACTCAAGTTCCGCCCGGCAGCGATGATTTCTATTATACCAACGCCATCAGCGAAAGTGCTGTGACTTTCATTAGAGAGCACAAATCGGACAATCCGTTCTTCATGTATGTTGCTTTTACCGCACCTCACTGGCCGATGCACGCGCTGCCGCAGGACATTGCCCGGTACAAAGGCCAGTACGCCGGCGGCTGGGATGCGCTTCGTGCCGAACGGCACAAGCGAATGATCGAAATGGGAATCGTCGATGAAAAGTGGAAGCTTACGCCGAGAGATAACGATGTGCCGCCGTGGGAGAAAGCCGAGGACAAGCAGTGGTTCGAGCGCCGTATGGAAGTTTATGCCGCGATGGTCGATTGTCTCGACCAGGGCGTAGGGCGGATCGTCGAGCAGCTAAAAAAGAGCGGAAAATTCGAGAACACGTTGGTTTTCTTTTTAGCCGACAACGGCGGCTGCGCCGAGGAGTACGGCAGCCGCGGCCCGATCAAACCGGACCCTTCTGAAGATATCCCATTGAAACCGATGGATAGAAATGCGTTGCAGCGCGATATGCAGCCGAAAGTAACTCGTGACGGCAGGCCGGTGCGGACCGGTAGAGGCGTAATGCCCGGTCCGGCTGATACTTACATCGCCTACGGTAAGCCCTGGGCTAACGCCAGCAATACACCGTTTCGACTCTACAAACACTGGGTTCACGAAGGCGGCATCAGTACGCCGTTGATAGCACACTGGCCCGAGCGCATAACGGCACGTAATGAACTGCGGCGACAGCCCGGCCATCTTATCGACATTATGGCGACTTGTGTGGACGTCGCCGGCGCTGAGTACCCTTCCGAATACAAGGGCAACAAGATAATACCAATGGAGGGCAGAAGCCTTGTGCCGGCATTTGACAACAAGCCTATCAAACGCGAAGCGATTTACTGGGAGCATGAGGGCAACCGGGCCGTTCGCCAAAGTAAGTGGAAACTCGTATCCAGGCATCCGGGCCGATGGGAGCTATACGATATGGAGGCCGACCGAACGGAGCTGACAAACCTGGCGCAAAAGTATCCGCAAAAGGTCGAGCAGTTAAAAACGCTGTATGAATCATGGGCGGCAAGATGCGGTGTCCAACCCTGGCCGTTAAATAAGAAATGATAAGCAGAGGGTTTTGTAATGAGCGACAATTTATTGAACCGGCGTGAGTTTTTAGGAGCCGCAGGTTTGGCGGCGACGGTATTAGCGCTGCCGGGATTCGGAGGCCGCCGGCAGCATTCGTCGGGCGAATACAAGGGCCGGAAGTGGCATATTGATGAAAACCATTTGATGTGGTGGGATGGGAAGCCATACGTACGATTCGGTTTCACCGGCAACGGAGATCCGGCTCGAATGCTCAAGGCCGGCTTCGACCAGTTTACCCTGATGCCGTCCGAGCAGTGGCCCATCTCAGGCCCCGATCCCGGGATCGTTCGGAGTGTGAATGAAACGTCCGACCTGTTGGAAAAGGCTGGAGCTACTTATTACGGCACATTGAATGCTTTTTGGCCCTGGCGTTACGGCAACCTTATTACTGAATCGGACAAAGCGGTGGTGTTCGTCCGGGATGTCCGGGACGTCACGGAGCATTTGGCGCAACATCTCGCTCTGGATTTCCAGTTTCACTTACCCATCCACCCTGTTGAGCGGAACAAAGTGAAGCCGGAGCGCATACACGCCGTGCTTTTCGACATGGAAAGCAGTAAACGTTACGATGTCAGCGATAAGGTGGAAAGTGTGGTCCCAATAGTTTCGGAGCTCGGCTCGGAAGTCGAACGCGAAGGCGACGACGAACGGCGCGGCGGGAAAGCTTTTCGAATGCGGCTAAAGCCGATTCACTTTCCGGAATCGTCCTCGCTCCGACTGGTATTCACCATGGAAATCCGTTTGGCGGGATTACCCGGCGTTCACGGCTTGCCACCGCTGTGGAAACCGGGCATCCGCGAATTCTATCGCCGTAGCATAGAAGCTTTTCGTTCCGCCTATGCCAAGCCGGGTTTGCGGGGATTGCAGTTTGGGGACGAAATTAATACTTGGCCATTGTCGCTTCTGACGGCCCGTACTTATCTTGATATCCGACGTGATCAAGTAGCGCTCAAAGCTTATCGAGATTGGCTGGCCCGGAGATTTGACAGCATCGATGAGTTGAACCGCCAATTTGGTACCCACTATGCCTCATTCGATAACGTAGAATGGAAGGTGCCGATGCACCCCTTTTCTCCGGAATTGGCTCGCTCGGATGAGGCTGCGGAACGGGAAGAATCTTGGGACGGAGCGAAAACTACGTGGGGCCTGGCTGGTACTTTAGAGCAACTTCAAACTATCAGTCGTGTGCAGGATGAATTCCGTGTTTGGTTCTGCGGCCATTGGCTGGCCCAGTACGCGAAGCTGGCCAAAGAGATGATCGGAAACGTGCCGGTTTTTACCTGCTCTGCCGGCATTTTGGGTGATGCCGAGCTGTATCTGGCGATGCATAGATGGGCCTTGCGAGAAGGTGTAAATGGACTGATTCGCAATCATTACGGAAATGGAGGCGAGCAGGAGCGAGACACACTGACCAACCTCGCCCAATGGCTTGAAAAAGTGCAGCGTGAAAGTGGTTGCGCCAAGCATCTTTGGGCCAATGAGGTAGGTTACGTTCGGCCACATCTCACCGATGATGAATGGGCCGAGACTGAGGCGGCGGAACTCGAGGCCGGAGACTCTTTCGGCAGCCAGTGGGCTTTCCCATCAAAAGAGTCTCTAAGAGAAATGCTATTATTGCTGACCCAATATGGCTACCGGGGTTTCAACCGGTTCCTGATGAATCCGTCCGCTCGACGAGCTGCACAGGAGGTAAAATGGATGTCCGAATTGCGGCAGGAGATCGTACAATGTGTGAAAGACAAAAAAATGAACTAATCTTTCAGATAGGGCTGACTATAAGAAAATTGGACAACAAGAAATCTTCAAACAGGAGAATCTTCAATG